>DATAOI010000119.1 GCA_036265815.1 Gemmatimonadales bacterium | reverse complement strand
GGCGGCTTCTCCCGGGCACGCACGCCGACCCGGAGCTGCACCTCGGGCAGGTCCGGATGCGTAGGCCCGCTCAGCCGGCCATGGGTCGCATCGACGCCGACGAACTCGGTGAGGATCTGATCGAACGCGAGGCCCAGGTCGGCGAGGCGCTCGCGGAGGATGCGGTCGGCCGCCTTGGCCTTGTCGAAGGCCTCGGGCCACGCATAGACCAGCGTGCCGACCGCCTTGTAACCCCAGAAGTAGGCGATGGAGACCTTGAGCATCGCCGTGCGAGGAGCGCCACGGATGCCGCTCACGCGCACCCGATTCCGTCCAGCGGGCCGGAGCTGAATGGTGGTGAAGTCGGCAACGCCGTCGGGCGTGATGTAGCTCCGGGGATCGCCCATCTCGTAGACCAACTGCTCGGTGACCGAGGCGACCGACACGACGCCTCCGGTGCCCGGGTGCTTGGTGATGACGAAGCTGCCGTCGGGGGAGACTTCCGCGATGGGGAAGCCCGGATCGGCCAGGCCCTTCACGCCGCGCCAGTTCTTGAGCAGGTTGCCGCCGGACGCCTGCGCGCCGCACTCGATGATGTGTCCGGCCACGGTTCCGGCCGCCACTTTATCCCAATCGTCGGGCGACCAGCCGAACTCGTGGAAGATCGGCCCCAGTGTGAGGCCCGTGTCGGTGACCCGGCCGGTGATCACGATGTCTGCTCCACGGCCCAGCGCGTCCACGATCGGCGCCATCCCCAGGTACGCATTGGCTGACAGCACCTTGTCGCGAATCTGGGAGAGCGGCTGCCCGGTCTCCATGTCGCTCAGCGGGTGGCCGCGGGCGATGAGGTCGTCGAGGCGATCCAGGATATCGTCGCCGCTCACCAGCCCGACGCGAACCTTTCCTTGCAGTCCAAGTCGCCGGGCCACCTGGAGGACGGCTTCGGCGCAGCCTCGCGGATTGACCCCGCCGGCATTGGAGGTGACCCGAATGCGCCGGCTCACCAGGTCGGGGAGGATGCGCTCCATCAGGGGCACGAAGTCGCGGGCGTAGCCCGCCGCGGGATCGCGCGACTTCTGCTTCTGCATGATCGACATGGTGACTTCGGCGAGGTAGTCCATCATCAGGTAGTCGATGGGACCGCCGCGCACCTGCCGGACCGGTGCCTCCAGCCAGTCGCCCCAGAACCCCTGGCCCGCGGCCACCCGGACCACGCGTCCGTTCATCGTTCCGCGCTCCCTGGCGCCAACGGAAGCTCCCGGGTCCAGCTCCGTCCGTCCACCCGGGCCACCAGGAGACCGAGCGGAACGAACCGCTCGCCCAGGGGCCAGGGCATTTCCGCGGGCAGGCGGAAGGTGCTGGCGGCCGACGTGCCCGCTGGAATCGAGAGTGACGGGGCCCCCGCCGGCCGGAGCGCGACGCTGGTATCACCGTAGACCCGGATGGATGCACGGAGTGTCCAGCTCTGATCGCCCGCAGGGTCGGCGAAGCCTGGAAAGAGACCGAGACTCACCGGCATGTCCCCGTGACCCTTGGGCAGCTCCACCTGAAGGCGCCCGAAGGCATACTTGAGCGGCTTCTTGCCCAGCTGGCGCCCGAGGGAGTCGAACAGGCTCACGCCGAAATCGGTGAACCGACCCCACTGCGACGGATCCATCGTGATGTCCACCACCACGCCGCGCGACCAGCCGGGGACCACGAAGGGGATTCGCTGGGTATCCGAGCCCTTGGCTGCGACTGATTCATCCCGTTCGGCCCCGCCGAGATGCAAGCCGACCTCCGCCTCGACGGTGGCAGCCGTGACATTGGTGAATCGGGCGACTACCGAATCCCCCTCCCGCCTGGCGCGCAGCGTCAGGGGCGACTGGGTCAGTCCGATAGTGGCGGAAAGCGCCTGGTTTGGCGGCGCTACCAGCACCGCCTCGTAGGCTCCGGGGACGACGTCTCTCGCATCGACCTCGTACTCCGCGGCCTGGGGCCCGTTCCCGGCGGATCGGTCGCTCTCGTCCCGGAAGGGCATCCCACCCGGCTCGTGCAGAAAGGCGAGTCCCTGCTCGGCGCGCCCGCCGGTCTCGATCGAGAGCACGAATGGGCGGGCAGTGTCGGCACGAAACAGCGTCCGCAACGTGCCGCCCGGCGTGACGCGCTCCCCCGCCCGGAGGGCACGCGAGCCGACCGTCACCGGCGCCGGAACCAGAACGGTGTTCACCAGGCGGAACGCCGGGCCGGCCAGGGTGTCGTCGCCCCAACCGCTCACCACACCCACATAGGCTCCGGACCCACCGAGCTTCCCCCGCGCGTAGCGCACGGTCACCCGGGTGCGCGGGCGGGCGAGCGTAACCCGTGCCGGCGCGCTGAGCCAGGGCGCATCGCTTCTCAAGCTGAAGCTGGCCGGCGGCGCCGAGGCGGGGCGAAGCAGCTCGAACGTTCGGGTCGAATCCGTCGTACGGTCGACCGCGGCCGTAGACCCGCCTGCCCCGAGCGCGCGTACCCGCACTTCGCTGACCTGGTGCCCTCCCTTCAGCCAGCGATACGCCCGCTCGGCATCGGGAAGCCCGGTGCCTTCGTCCACGAAGCTCGCACCCGGCGTCGGCTGGGCCGTGACCATGAGCGCACGCTTGACAGCCGAGGCCCGAATCGGCTGCTGCTCCTGGGCGAGCGATGAGACCAGCAGGGCGGCCAGGCCGGCGGCGTGGGGCGCGGCCATGCTGGTGCCCTGCTCGACCTCCTCGCCTGCATTCCAGCGCGGCACGCTGCTGTAGGCCACGCCGGGTGTCACCAGGTCCGGTTTCGCGGTCTCGCCGCCGCGGGCGCTGAAGTAGGCGAGCTGGTCGGCCGGCGCTGCGCCCTGACCGGAAGGCGAGAGGAAGCTCGCGGGGAGGGTGGCGCCGGCCGTGAGCGCCGCCTCGGCCGAGCCGGGAAAACCCAAGGTGGAGAGTCCGGGACCATCGTTGCCGGCGCTGATGGTGAAGACCACGTCGGGATGCTGACCAAGCACCGAATCGACCAGCGCGTCGATCCGCGCGCCGCCTTCCCTCTCGTTACCCACGCCGAAGCTCATGTTGAGCACCAGCGGCAGGTGCCGGCTCTGAGCAAACCGGATGGCATAGTCCATCGCCCGCAGCATACTCCCGGTCGTGGTGATGCTCCCCTGCGCGCTGTTGGCGATCTTGAGGCCCAGGAGCTGCGCCCCGGGCGCCACCCCGTTGAAGCCGGTGACCCCGTAGAGGTCGTGGCCCGCGGCGATCCCGGACACGTGCGATCCATGCCCGCCGCTGTCGAAGAAGAGATCGAGCTCGGGCCGGCCGGCGCGCTCGCTCAGGTTGACGGCGACATTGACCCGCGGCGTTCGGCCCCGGGGTCCCCACGCGAACGTCTCCCGACCGGTGAGATAGTCATGGACCGGGCGTTCACCCGCGAGGGAGCCGTCTCCATCGGTGTCGGCAAACAGCACCCAACCGTCCGGCGCTCGGGTGACCACCACCGGCAGCGTATCGGCCACCTTGCCGTTCGCGTTCAGGTCTGCCGCGGGCGGCTCTCCCAGAGGGATCTCGACGATGGTGCCGGCGTAGTACGGACCGGCGGTGTTGAGGGACGCCACTCGTCCGAAGCCGCCGAGTCTGTGCCTCGCGACCTCGACGGAATCGCCCACCGGCGTGACGGGGTTGAGCCGCACCGCCCCCTCGGCTGAGAAATCGCGCAGATCGAGGATCTTGGGCGAGCCGGTGGACGTCGTGCTGAGACCGGGAATGCCCGGGTCGATACCGGTATCCAGAATAGCGATCAGCACGCCGCGACCGTCATAGCTTGGATGCGCGGCCACGAAGCGGTCCACGCCAGTGCTGCCGAGTGCCATCCAGCCATGTGCGTACGCCACCTGCGGTGGCGCGACCCGGGTTACGGAGTCGGACCGGAGCGCCGAGGAATCGGCGGCGACGCCGGTGGGAGGCACCGTGATGCGAGGACGGTCCTTCGCGGCCGGATCTACGTTGGGCTTGGGCACGGCCGGACGTGGCGCGGACGGCTGGGCCGCGGGCGGGACGGGCGCGGGCGGCGGTGGCTCGTGCCGCGCCGGCCCGCAGGCCAGCGTCAGGGCGACGGCCGAGAGCGCCGGGTGCAGCGGGCGCATGCGACTCCTATCAGGGCGTGGCGGCATCCAGCGGCGGGAGGACGAAGGGGCCGAGGTGGGGGCCCGCATAGTTGGCGCTCGCGCGGAGCGCGAAGGCGAGCACGTCGCGCGTTTCCTCCGGCGTGATCAGGGCATCCACGAAGCCGCGGGCGGCCGCGAACTTGGCGTCGAGCTGCTGTTCGTAGTCGACCCGCATCGAGTCGATCGAGGCTTTCACCTCGGGCGCCAGCTCCCGACCCTCGCGCTGGGCCCGCTCGACCTCCGGCCCATGCACCGCCATGACGGCCGATTCTCCCTCCATCACGCCCATCCGGCCGGTGGGCCAGGAGAGGATGAAGTCGGGATCGAATCCCTGCCCCGCCATCGCGTAGTAGCCCGCCCCGGACGCGTGATTCACCGTCAGCACGATCTTGGGTACCGCCGCCGTCGCCATGGCTTCGACGAAGCGCGCGCCGGCCCGGATGATCCCCGACTGCTCGGCTTCCGGCCCGACCATGAACCCGCTCACGTCCTGCACGAAGAGGATCGGGAGCCGCTCCCGGTTGGCGGTCTCGATGAAGAAGGCCACCTTCTCCGCGCTTCCGGTGTAGAGAATCCCTCCGAATCGGGGGCGCTCGCCCGACTGACCTTTGATGAGCCCGCGCTGGTTGGCGATGATCGCCACCGGCCTGCCCTCGATGTGACCGTGCCCGCAGAGGATCTCCCGGGCTACGCCGGGCTGGAACTCGTCAAGCGCACCGCCGTCGATCAGACACGCCAGCACCTGGCGCATGTCGTAGGAAAGCCGGTGATCGTGCGGCACCAGATCGTACAGATCGGCCGGCGGCCGAGCCGGCGCCGCCGCGGGCCGCACCCGGTGGTTCAAGCCGTCCATCCTCGGTAGACGCCCCACGTATTCCCGGATCCGTCCGAGGCAGTCGGTGTCGTTGGCGGCCCGGTAATGCGCCACCGCGCTCAGCTCGGTGTGGGTGACCGCGCCGCCCAGGCTCTCGGCGTCGATGGTCTGGCCGGTGGCGCCCTTCACCAGGTTGGGCCCCCCGAGTCCCATGAAGCTGGTGCCTTCGACCATGAAGATGACATCGGAGAGGGCGGGCAGATACGCTCCGCCAGCCACGCAGCTTCCCATGACGGCACTGATCTGCGGCACCCGGAGATACCGGCGCATGATCGAGTTGTAGTAGAAGATGCGGGCGGCGCCGTACTGTCCGGGGAAGACCCCGCCCTGATAGGGCAGGTTCACTCCCGCGCTGTCCACCAGATAGATGATCGGGATCCGCTGCCGCATAGCCACTTCCTGGGCCCGGAGGATCTTGCGAATCGTCTCCGGCCACCAGGACCCCGCCTTGACGGTGGCGTCGTTGGCCACCACCACGACCTCGCGACCCTCCACCACACCGATGCCGGTGATGACCCCCGCGCCCGGGGCCTGGCCATCATACTGGTCGTAGGCGACGAGCAGACCTAGCTCCAGCCATGGGGCGCCCGGATCGAGCAGGCGCTCGACCCGCTCGCGGGGGGCGAGCTTGCCTTGCTGGTGCATCTTGGCGATGCGGCCGGAGCCCCCGCCCTGCCGCAGGCGGGCGGCGAGATGGAGATACTCCTCGGTGAGCGCTCGGAGCCGGCTCAAGGTTCGAAGTGCTCGGCGGCCCAGGACTCGATGTACTCGACGAGGTCGGCAGTCCGCGTGCCCGGGCCGAAGAGCCGGCCGATGCCCCTTTCCTGTAAGGCGGCCATGTCCTCGGCCGGAATGATGCCGCCTCCGGTGACCAGCACCTCCGGTCGACCCATCTCGTCCAGCAGGGCGCGGACCCGGGGGAACAGCGTCATGTGCGCGCCGGAGAGGATCGAGAGCCCCACCACATCGACGTCCTCCTGCACCGCCGCCGTGGCGATCATTTCCGGCGTCTGATGCAGGCCGGTGTAGACCACCTCCATGCCCGCGTCCCGCAGGGCGGCCGCCACGACCTTGGCCCCGCGATCGTGGCCGTCGAGGCCGGGCTTGGCGACGAGTACCCGTATCGGCCGTGGCAACGGACGCTCCCGGCCGGTACGCAGCGAACCCGATGCGGTCATGTCGAGACTCTCTCCTGCAACAGGTCGTCCGTGAGCGCGGCCAGCGTGGCGAAGGTGCGGCAGCCATCGGGCGCGGTGTCGGCCGGGTCGAGCAGCAGCACCGCGGCGAGGCCGGCGGCCCGGGCTCCCAGCACGTCGATCTCGTACAGATCACCCACGTAAAGCGCCTCGCCCGGAGACACCTCGAGGGCCGCGAGCGCGGCCCGGAAGATAGCGGGGTCGGGCTTCTCCACGCCCGCCAGCGCCGAATCGATCACCACATCGAAATACTCTCGGAGGCCGGCCGCCTCCAGCGCGCTCTCCACCCGGCCGTCGCTGTTGGAGACGACGCCGAGCTTGAGCCCGGCGGCCCGGAGGCGACTCAGAGCCGAGGGAGCATCGACCGCGGTACGGCTCCAGAGATGGCGCTCGCCGTGGAGCGCGGCGAGACACTCGCGCAACTCCCCCAGGCGATCCTCGGGCACCCCGGCGCCGCGGAACAGCGCCTCGAAGAAGGCGACCGCCCGTTCCTGCTCCGCCGCCCGCGAGCCTTCCATGGCCTCCGTTGCGGGTCCGGCGGCCGCGGCCAGCGCCGCCGCGCTCAGCGGAATCCCGAGCGCCTTCCCGACCGACTCGGCGAGCCTGGGGTAGTCGAGGAACAGCAGGGTGTTCCCGGCGTCGAAGAGAATGGCCCGGTAGGGCCCGCTGAGGGAGCCGGCCACTCCTCAGCGGAACCGCAACATCGCGCCGAGTCCCTCGACCGCCTCGCGGGCCTCCGGCTCGTAGATCACCTCGACATCCACCCCTTGACGCAGGGCCTCCTCGATCGCGTCGTCCACGATGTCGAGCACGGCGATCGGCTCGCCCTCGGCCCGGCACTCGCGCTCGGTGCGGGCCAGCCGTCCCGAGTCTCCGCAGCGGAACCCGGGCTCGCTCGCGTCGGCGTTCACCAGCAGGGTGCGCGCCTGGCCTCGCGCCAGGGCGCGCAGCGTGGGGTCGATGCCGTTCACCGCCCAGCCGGTGCCCAGGCTCTCCTGCACCCGGCGCACGGCGGCCCGCTCGGCCTCCCGCTCCCACGATTCGCGGACGGCGAGGGTGGCGCCATGCACGATGGCAGGCGTGACCCCTTTGGGATTCAGCTTGGCCGTGCCGATCACGCGCTCGACCAGGTAGTTGTGCAGGAACGGCTCGACTGCCCGGGCGTCGATCCCGGTGCCGGCGATGACGATGCCGTTGGCCGGCTGCCGCCGGTCGATGGCAAAGAGCTCGCGGGCGATCGCCTCCAGGTGCCGCTGCTTCTCCTGCCGGATTCGGTTGTTGTAGGTGTGCTCGCCCCAGCCCGGCCCGTCCTGGTCTCCCCGGAACCGCTTGCCTCTGGTGCTGTCGGCCCGCAGGCCGGGCAGCTCGACCGCGTCGTAGGCGGTCACCTCGAAGAACCGGGCGCTGGTCCGGTCGAGCACCACCGTCAGCAGCCGGCCGAACTCGTCCTCGACCGAGGCCAGCTCCCGGACCAGCGGAGTGGCGTCCACCGCCAGGCGCGAGCGGTACACCACGGGCAGCGGGATGGCCTCGAACAAGCCGATCCCTTCGCAGGCGAAGATGGCGATGCCCTGGGTGCTCGGCAGATTGGCGGGATTCCGGATGTACTGCTGCACCCGCTCGAGGTCGCGCTCCACCGCCTCCTGGGCCGAGCGCTCGAGACCCAGCCGGGGGAGCGCGCGAACGGCGTCCCGCACCCGGTTCTTGATCTTGATGAGATACTTGCCCCGGCTCCGGTCGCGGGGCTCCAGCTTGAGATAGCAGGTGACCACCCGGTGGCGGTCGGAGCGCACGGTGGTGAGCCGCTGCAAACGGTCCTCCACCGAGGCGATGCTGGTCTGGGCGCCGTCAGAAAAAGACCGGCTCGCGGTAGCTGCCATATGTCTCCTCGAGCACATGCCGGATCTCGTAGAGCGTGCAGTAGGCTCGCGCGCAATCCAGCATGGCCGGAATGATGTTACGATCTTCGGCGGCGGCCGCGCGGAGCGCACTCAGGCGCTCCGCCACGAGGGCCGCGTCGCGGGTGCCGCGGAGCCGGGCCAGCCGCGCCCGCTGGGTGCGCTCGGCGGCATCGCCCACCTTGAGGATCTGGACCGGGGCCTCCGCCTCCTCGACGAAGTCGTTCAAGCCCACGATGGTCCGCCGGCCCTGCTCCACCTCCGCCTGGAACCGCATGGACGAGTGGGCGATCTGCCGCTGAAACCAGCCGGTCTCGATGGCCCGGACCACGCCGCCCTGGGCGTCGATCTCGGCAAAGAGCCCTTCGGCCTCGCGCTCCAGCCCGTCGGTGAGCGCCTCGACGCAATAGGAGCCGCCCAACGGATCGGCCACGTTGGCCACCCCGGTCTCATAGGCCAGGATCTGCTGGGTCCGGAGCGCGATCCGCACCGACTCCTCGGTGGGGAGCGCCAGGGTCTCGTCCAGCGCATTGGTATGCAGCGACTGGGTGCCGCCCAGCACCGCCGCCAGCGCCTGGTAGGCCACCCGCACGACATTGTTGTGCGGCTGCTGCGCCGTGAGGGTCACGCCGGCCGTCTGGCAATGGAATCGCATCCGCCAACTGCGGGGCTCCCGGGCGCCGTAGCGGTCGCGCATGTGGCGCGCCCAGATCCGGCGCGCGGCCCGCAGTTTGGCGATCTCCTCCAGGAAATCGTTGTGCACGTCCCAGAAGAAGGAGAGCCGCGGCGCGAAGGCGTCGACATCGAGGCCGCGCGCCAGGCCATGCTCCACGTAGCAGAAGCCGTTCGCGAGCGTGAAGGCGAGCTCCTGCGCGGCGGTGGCGCCGGCCTCACGGATATGGTAGCCCGAGATCGAGATGGTGTTCCAGTTGGGGGTGTGCTCGGCCGCCCACTCGAACAGGTCGACGATGATCTTGAGCGCCGGCTCGGCGGGAAAGATCCAGGCGTGCTGCGCCATGTACTCCTTGAGGATGTCGTTCTGGATCGTCCCCTGAAGCTGGTGGATCGGCACGCCCTGGCGCTCCGCGGCCGCGACGTAGAAGCAGAAGAGCATCGACGCCGGCCCGTTGATCGTCATCGACACGGAGACCTGGTCCAGGGGAATGCCATCGAACAGGGTCTCCATGTCCGCCAGGCTGGAGATCGCCACGCCGCACTTGCCGACTTCACCCTCCGCCCGGGGGTGATCGCCATCGTAGCCCATGAGGGTGGGAAAGTCGAAGGCCACCGAGAGCCCCGTCTGGCCTCGCTCGAGCAGGAACTTGTAGCGCGCGTTGGTGTCCTCGGCGGTGCCGAAGCCGGCGAACTGCCGCATGGTCCACAGCCGGCCGCGGTACATCGTGGGATGGATGCCGCGGGTGTAGGGGAACTCGCCGGGCAGCCCGGTGGCGGAGATTACGTCGGGCGCCAGATCGAGCGGGGTGTAGACCGGGTCGACGACGCGGCCGGACACCGAGGTGAAGTCCACGTCGTCCCGCATCGGGAGCCCGCTCGCCCGCGCCCGCCACGCCGCCACCTCGGCGCGGAGCCGCTCGAGCTCGCGCTCCTGCTGGGCCAGCCGTCGCGCCGTCGCCTCGTCCAGATCGGTGCCCCAGGTGGTCATATCCGCTCGCCTTGTCGAATGCCCTCGAGCACTTCGGTGGCCACGTCGTAGGGACTCAACCGTCCCTCCACCACCTCATCGAGCCGTTCGGTGATCATCGACTCGGCCCGGGTCTCCTCCCAGATCCAGCGGCGGGTGGCGCGGTTCACCACCTCACGCGTGCGATCGAGCAGCCGACGGCGCCGGCGGACGGTCAGCTCCCCGGTGGCCCCGAGCCACTCGTGGTGCCGGTCGAGCAGGGTCAGCAGCTCGGGGATCCCCTCGCCCGCCGTGGCGGTCGCGAGCACCACCGGATGGTCCCAGACTTGATCGGCCGGCGCGCGCGCCACGACGGGCGCGGCGGTGCGCCGGCCTTGAAAGCCATGGTGCGCCGGAAGGCCGCGGAAGGCGTTCCCCCGCCGGATGCCGAGGGTGACCTCGATCTCCTGCCGGAGCTTCTCCGCTCCCGGCCGATCGGCCTTGTTCACCACGAAGACGTCGGCGATCTCCATGACCCCCGACTTCAGCGTCTGGATGCCATCGCCCGACTCGGGCACCAGCATGAGGATGGTCGTGTCCACCATCCGGGCGACGTCGAGCTCGGATTGGCCGACGCCGACGGTCTCGAGCAGGATCCGGTCGAATCCGGCCGCGTCGAGCAGGTCGGCGACCTCTCCGGTGGTGGTGGCGAGCCCACCCAGGGAGCCGCGGCTGCCCATCGAGCGGATGTAGACGCCCTGATCCAGGGCCACGGATTCCATGCGGATGCGGTCGCCCAGCAAGGCGCCGCCGGTGAAGGGGCTGGTCGGATCCACGGCGATGACGGCCACCCGGAGGCCGGCTGCCCGATAGGCCGCGACGACCCGTTCGACCAGAGTCGACTTTCCCGCCCCCGGTGGGCCGGTGACGCCGATCCGCCGGGCCCGGCCGATCGAGCGGTGCACCTCCGCCAGCAGGCGCTCGAAGCCGGGACGACCGTTCTCGACCACCGAGATCGCGCGTGCCAGCGCGGCCGTGTTACCGGTCGCCAGCCCCGCGAGCAGGAGATCGGGATCCATGCTGAAAGGTCGCTCCAGCCCCGAGCGGAGGCAAGCGACGTTTTCTGCAGCGCTCACTCGTCCGCCGGCTCCATCTCCTCCAGGTGGAGCTCCCGCTTGGCGGTGAGGTGAATGATCAGCACCAGCACCGCGCCCGCGAGCACCGCCCCCAGCAACCAGAGCTGCACCCGGCGGACCCGGCCGAGCAGCAGGGTGGCGCTGCCGCTCACCACATAGCCGAGTCCGGTGAACACGGCACTACCCAGCACGCACCCGATCCCGTCGATGGGCCCGAAGCGGCGAAACTTGAGGTCATGAAGGCCCCAGAACACCATGCTCGCGGCCTTGCTGCCGTAGACGAAGCGAGACAGGATCAGCTGCCAGGGGCCGAAGCGGTCGGCCAGACGCTGGATCCTGGGGCCGACCCGGCGGTAGAGGCGGCCGGCGCGGAAGCGTGGCCCCCGAAATCGACCCAGGACATACCAGATGGAGTCGCCGAGGAAGCTCCCCAGCGCCCCCACGGCGACCGCCAGGGGGAACGGAAAGAACCCGAGGTGGGAGACCACCCCGGCCAGAATGAGCGTGAAGTCGCCTTCGAAGGCCGACCCGATGAACACGGCCAGGAGCCCGTGCCGGATGATCAGTTGCTGGAGGCCCATCGGCGGATCAGGTGGGCGGCCGAGGCTGCCCGCGGAGCTCCTCGCGGGCCACGGTGGGCACCGCGAATTCGGGGCGGGCTTCCGGGGCCAGACCGATCTCGATCCGCGCGAGATTGAGCGCGTCGTCGATGTTGCCGACCAGATCGTCCTCGGGGATTTCCTCGCTCAGCGCGGAGCGCTGGAGCGCCACCATCGGTTGGGCGTGCACGTCGGACAGGATCACACGGGTTCCAGCCCGCCGGAACCGGTTCACCACATCGCGGAGTGCGTTGAGGCCGGTCGAGTCCATGGCAGGAACGTTTCGCATACGGATGATAAGTACTCTCGGCCTGCTTCGCACCTGGGTGATCGTCTCCTTGAACTTCTCCGCCGCACCGAAGAAGAATGGGCCGTTGATCTCGTAAACCTCCACTCCGGGGGGAACCGCGCGACGGCGGACCGAGTTGGGATCGCGGTCGAAGTCGTCCCCGTCCTCCTGGAACTCGCGGGTCAATGCGCTGATGTTGGTGACCTCCGACATCCTGCGCATGAAGAGGAAGGCCGCGAGCAACATCCCCACTTCCACGGCCACGGTGAGGTCGACCAGCACGGTGAGGAGAAACGTAGTGAGCAACACCGCCAGGTCGCTCTTGGGCGCCCTGAACTCGGCCCGGAACGTCCGCCACTCGCTCATATGGTAGGAGACCAGCACCAGGATGCCGGCCAGCGCGGCCATCGGGATCAGTCCGGCCCATCGGCCAAAGAAAAGCGTAACGAGGAGGAGCGTGACCGCATGGACCATCCCGGCGACGGGCGTCCGCCCCCCGTTCTTGACGTTGGTGGCGGTGCGGGCGATCGCGCCCGTGGCCGGAATGCCGCCGAAAAGAGGACACACGATGTTGGCCACGCCCTGCGCCACCAGCTCCATGTTCGAGCGGTGTTTCCCGCCGATCATCCCATCGGCCACCACGGCGGAGAGGAGCGACTCGATCCCGGCCAGGAAGGCGATGGTGAACGCGGGCCCGACCAGCGCCTGGGCCATTGCGAAGGTGACGTGGGGAAGCGCCGGATGCGGGAACGCCGCGTTGACCATGCCGAACCGGCTCCCCACGGTGTCGACCCGCAGGTGAAACGCCTGTACCACTGTGGTGCTCACGACCAGTGCCACCAATGGGCCCGGTACCCTGGCGAAGATTCTCGGCCACACGACCAGAATGGCGAGCGTCAGCACCGAAACCAGCACGGTCGTCAGGTCAACCGTGTGAAGGTGGCGCGCGTACTCGCTCCATTTGGCGATGAAGTCCGCAGGGAGGGCAGCCATCTCCAGCCCGAGCAGGTCCTTGACCTGACTGGAGAAGATGATCAGGGCGATGCCGCTGGTGAACCCGGTGACCACCGGGAAGGGGATGAACTTGATCGCGCCGCCCAGCCGAGCGAGGCCGAACCCCACGAGGATGACGCCGCCCATTAGGGTCGCTACCACCAGGCCGTCCACGCCGTACTTCTGCACGATCCCGTAGACGATCACGACGAATGCGCCGGTGGGTCCGCCGATCTGCACTCGGGATCCGCCCAGCGCCGAGATGAGGAACCCGGCGATGACCGCGGTGTAGAGACCACGGTCCGGGGTGACGCCGCTGGCGATGGCGAAGGCGATCGCCAGCGGCAGCGCCACCACGCCAACGATCAATCCGGCCTGGACGTCGGCGACGAGCTGAGCGCGGGTGTAGGTCTTGAGCGTGGTGACCAGCTTCGGGACCAGCACATGGCACTCCGATTCGGGGGTCCGGACCTGAACGGGATGGATGGGACCGTGTGCGCTCAACGCCGGGGCGACCAGCCAGGCGGAATTTACCTCGGGGCGAAATCCAATGAGAGCCGTGCGCCCGGCAGCGGACGCTCGGGACAGAATGGCGCGGGGGCGCCGACATGGGACAGAAAGTCTCGACTCCGGGGGGCCCCCGAGCAGACTCGCGCGCGAGACGGCAGAGCGATGCGGGACGATCGATCGGCGCCGCCCTGTTCTCCAGTGGCCATGTTCTTGCCACCTCGTCTCCAGATCGTTTCGAGGTGGTCGGACGCATGCGGATCGCGCTGGTCAGCGAGTTCTACTATCCCCACCTGGGCGGGGTCACCGAGCATGTCCACCATCTGGCCGGTGAGCTCAACCGCGCCGGCCACGAGACCGTCATCGTCACCGCACGGATGGGGAGGCCCGCCCGGGCCCACGACCTGCCCGGCAGCGGCGATCCTCCGTTCGTGCGTCGTATCGGCTCGAGCCGGACCATTTACAGCGCCGGCTCATTCGCCCGGATCACCACCGGCTTCGGCCTCAGGCGCCAGCTCCGCGAGCAGTTCCGACGGGAGCGGATCGACCTGGTCCACGTGCATGGGGGCCTCACTCCCACGCTGGGCCTGGCGGCGCCGGACGCGGCGTGGGAGCTCGGCCTCCCGGTAGTCGCTACATTTCATTCGTGGTTCTCGAGTTCCGTGCTTTGTCGGCTGTTCCGCCGGCCCTTGCAGCGGCGGCTCGATCAGCACGCCGCGGCGATCGCCGTGAGCCAGCCGGTCGTGGACGCTCATGCCCGCTACTTCGAGAGCGACTGGGAGATCATTCCCAACGGTGTGGATACGGAGTTCTTCCGTCCCGATGCCGCGCGGGAGCCGCCAACCGGCGATCCGGAACTGCTCTTTCTCGGTCGGCTCGACCCTCGCAACGGACTCGATACCGTTCTCAAGGCCCTCCCGTGCATCCTCCAGCACCATCCGGCGGCCCGGCTCACGATCGCCGGCGACGGCCCGCTCCGCCCGCTCTACGAGCGGCTGGCGCGCCCGCTGGGAGAGCGCGTGGAGTTCGTGGGCCGCGTCAACGGCAATCGGCCTTCTCACTACGCCCGAGCGAACCTGTATCTCTGCCCGACCACCAAAGCTTCGTTCGGCATTACGCTGCTCGAAGCGATGGCCTGCGGGACGCCGATCCTGGCCTCCGACATTACCGGATTCCGCGAGCTGGTGGCGCATGGCACCGAGGCGCGCCTGGTACCGAGCCATCGGCCGGACGCCTGGGCGCTCGCGGTGCTGGAGCTGCTGCAGGACCGCCGGCGCCTCCAGGCCATGGGCGAGGCCGGCCGGGCCAAGGCCGATCGGTTCGCCTGGCCCCGGATCGCGCGGCAGGTGATCCGACTCTACCGGCGCGTGCTCTCGTGCTGACTGCGAGCGTGCTCAGCGCCAGCAGCGCGGCAGCCGTCGTGATGCGGGGAATGGTGGGGGCCAACAGCAGGGTGTTCGGTCCCGTCATCGGGCGGGGACCGCGGGATCGAGGTGTCTACCTGAGCTTCGACGATGGGCCCAACCCGCGAGCCACGGGACGCATCCTCCGTGTGCTGGAGCAGGAGCGGGTCCCCGCCACGTTCTTCATGGTGGGCCGCTACGTCGAGCGCTATCCCGAGCTGGCCCGCGCCGTGGCGGCGGCCGGCTGCGGCATCGGGAATCACACCTTCACCCATGCCAAGCTTGCGCTCCTGGGACCCCGACGGATCTCAGAGGAGGTCGGGCGGGCCCATAGCGCCATCGTCGAGCTGACCGGGGTTCATCCCCGGGCGTTCCGTGCGCCCCACGGGTATCGAAATCCGTTCGTTCACCGAGTGGTGGCGCGCTACCGCTACCGAGTATTCGGCTGGACGCTGGGCGTGTGGGATTCGGCCCGCCCTGGAGCGGATGTGATCCGCGCGCGGGTCCGCCGCCGGATCCGGGCCGGCGCGATTCTCCTGCTGCACGATGGCGACGGCTATGAACCGGCGGGCGACCGGACCCAGACGGCGGAAGCGTTGCCGGGAATCATCGACGACTGCCGGGAAATGGGTTACGAGCTCCGGAGTCTGGACCAACTGGAGGCCGGGTGAAGCGCCGCTGGTGGATCTGGCCTTTCGTGGCGCTCGTCTCCGTGTTCGCCGTCCGCTTCGCCCTCCACTTCCCCTGGCGCAGCTCGTGGCAGACGCTGCTCGATGCGGACCTCGCGACCCTGGCGGCGGCGGCGGTTCTCAACCTGCTCTCGCTCTCGCTCAAGGGCGTAGGCTGGCAGGTGTTGCTTCGCCGGCTCGCGCCGATCCGCTTCCGCACCGCCCAGGCGGCCACCTTTGGCGGTGCCGCGGTGAATTGCGTGAGCATCGCGCTGAGCGGCGAGGCGGCCCGCATGCAGCTGGCGTCGACCTGGGACGGCGTGCCGCTCACGCTGGGGGCGCGCTCCATCCTCGCCAGCCGAGTGGCGGAAGCGGCCGCGCTCGGCGTGTTCCTGACCGGTGCGGGGTTCTTTCTGGCGCCCACCCACCGCTGGCGGGTGCTCGGCGCCGGCGTCGTTCTGATGGCCGGGGCCGACCTGCTGTTCCGCGTGGCGCCGTTTCTCCGGCGCAGCCGGGAGGAGATCAGCGGCGGGAACGGCTGGCGTCCCGCCGACCTGGCGCTACCCGTGGCGCTCGGCGTCCTCAGCTGGCTGCTGCAATGGGCGACCTACCACTGGGTCATCGTGGCCAGTCACGTGGCGGTGACCCCGGCCCTCTCGGTACTCGCGCTGATCCTGTCGAACGTCGGTGGGATTCTGCGGCTCACTCCGGGGAACGTGGGGGTGGTCCAGGGTGCCGTGGTGCTCGCGCTCAAGCCAGGCGGGATCCCCACGCCCCCAGCGCTCGCGGCGGGACTCGCCCTCCAGGCCGTTCAGGTCCTGCCGGTGCTGGCCCTCGGCGTTCTCCTGCTGGGCCGTCACGGGCTGCGCGAGCTGGTGCGCCGCCGCTCGGCGGAGATGGTTTGATGGCGGTTCACGCGCCCTGGCGGCCGGTGAGCGTCGGCGAAGGGGACTCGGCGCAGGTGATCGAGCCTGGCGCGGCCGCGCCGCCGCGCCGTCCGCCTATGGGACTGCCGAGGCGGCTGGCCGCGCTCACCGCGCTGATGGCCATTCTCCTGGTGCTGGGCGCGACCGAGATCGCCCTCTGGTGGTCGGCCAGGACCAGACTGGAGGATTTCAAGCTCGAGTCCGTAGCCCTGGCAAATACCCTGGCCTCGCTCCTGGTGCGGACCGCGCCCACCGGCAGCCCCGCGGCACTCACGCAGGGATTGGAAGGCTGGTCGCACCACCGGATCACCGAGTCGCAGGCCATCGTCTACACCCGTCGAGCGCGCATCCTGATTCCGACGGCCGCGAGCGGTCTGTCCGACACACTCTCTCCCGGATCGGTCCATTACACGGCGCTCGCCCACCGCTCGACCGAGGTGCGGCTTCGGCGGGGGAATGATCCCGGCTGGCAGGTCGTCCTCCCGCTGGGCAGTCCCAGACCGTTCGGCGTGCTCGACGTCCGGGTGTCCACCCGCCGCCTCCAGGATTGGGCCCGTCTGGAGCGGCAGCGCGCCTATCTCCTCGCCTTCCTCTCGGCGCTGCTGGTGGCGTTGGGCGTGGCGGTGATGACGGCCCGGTGGGTCGGACGACCGCTGACGGCCCTGGGCGGGGCGATGGCCGGCGCGCACGGCGGGGCCAAGAACGCGCCGGACGCGCCGGAGATCGGCCCGCCCGAGTTCCGCGAGCTGGCGAGGCGCTACAATCGCATGCGGGCGGCGCTGGCTGCCCGGGAGCAGGAGAGCGCCTCCCGCGCGATGCTGCTGACCCTGGAGGAGCGCGCCCGCGGGCTCGACCGGGTGGCGCTCATGCACGAGACCGCGGCCAGCTTCGCCCACGAGATCGGCACGCCGCTCAACACGGTCAGCGGCCACCTGCAGCTCCTGCGGGACGACCTCGAGGCGCAACATGACGAGCGGGGGATGGAGCGGGTCCGCCTGCTGCTGGCGCAGGTCGACCGAGTGGCCGGCATCGTTCGTGCTGGGCTCAATCGCGGCGCCTGGCCCAAGCCGTTCGCGCGCGAGGTGGACCTGAACGAGATCGTGACCCGGATGACACTGTTTCTGGAGCCATCGCTGAGCGACGCAGGTGTCGTGGCCCGGCTCGAGCTAAGCGGCAACGGCGAGCAGCCGCCCGGGCCGCTGTTCGCACCGGCAGCACCGGTGCTCGCCGCCTGCGATCCCGCGATGGTCGAGCAGATCCTGCTCAACCTGCTCAAGAATGCGATCGAGGCCCTTTCGCCCGGGGATTCGGTGACCATCGCGACCGGCCGGGCCGAGCGGGAGGCATTCATCGAAGTTCAGGACGACGGACCCGGACTGGACGCCGAGGCGGAGTCGACCCTCTTCCGACCCTTCGCCACCACCAAGGGCCCCTCGGGTACCGGACTGGGGCTGGCGGTGAGTCTCCGCCTGGCGCGTACGCTCGGTGGCGACCTGGTCCGGGTACCCAGCCCGCAGGGTGTTCGCTGGCGACTCTCACTCCCGCTGCCGGAGCCCCGGTGACGCTCGCCGCTCCCGCGGGTGCGCCCGCCCGCCTGCTCTTGGTCGACGACGACGAGGCCGCCTGCCGCCTGCTCGCGGAGGTACTCGAGCGGGAGGCGTATCGGGTCGTGACGGCGCTCTCGGCGGACGAGGCGCTCGCGGCGCTGGATCAGCCGGTGCCGTTCGATGCCATCCTCACCGATCTCCGGATGCCCGCCAAGAGCGGACTGGATCTGCTCCGGATCGTGCGCGAGCGTGATCCGGCGGCGCTGGTGCTGGTGCTCACGGCCTTCGGCGACGCGGCCGCCGCGGGCGACGCCATCCGGGCCGGCGCCTATGATTTCATCAGCAAGCCCTACGACATCGCCGCGCTGCGAGAGACGCTAGCCCGCGCCCTCGGCCGGCGCCGGCTGGCCTCCGATCGCCGAGAGCACGCCGGCGGGGTCCAGGTCCATGAAGCGGGGGGTCAGCGGGAACCCGAGCTGGTGGGCCATAGTCCCGCGATCATCCAGGTGATGAAGACACTGGCGCGGGTGGCGCCGTCCCAGGCCACCGTGCTGGTGACCGGTGAGACCGGCACGGGCAAGGAGCTGGTGGCGCGGACGATTCACCAGTTTTCCGAGCGGGCGAACCGGCGATTCGTCGCGGTCAACTGCTCCGCGCTGGCCGAGGGGCTGCTGGAGAGCGAGCTGTTCGGTCATGTGCGCGGCGCGTTCACCGGCGCCACGACCTCACGGCCGGGACTGTTTCGCGAGGCGGACCACGGCACGCTGTTCCTGGACGAGATCGGCGACATCTCACAGCCGCTCCAGTCCCGCCTCCTCAGGGCCCTGCAGGAGCACGAGATCGTGCCGGTGGGCTCGGAGACGCCGGTGAAGGTCGATGTCCGGGTCGTCGCGGCCACCCATCGGGATCTGCCGGAGCTGGTGCGCCAGGGGGGATTCCGGGAGGACCTCTACTACCGCCTCAACGTGGTTACCCTCGCGTTGCCGCCCCTGCGCGAGCGCCGGCAGGACATCCCGCTTCTGATGGACCACTTCCTTCGCGAGCTGGCCACGCGCCACGGGCGCGGCCCGGTGGCGGTCGATCCCGAGGCGCAGCGCCGCCTGTTGGGGTACGAGTGGCCGGGAAACATCCGCGAGCTGCAGAATGTGCTCGAGCGGGCGATGCTGCTCGCCGAGCAGGACGTGATCGGCTACGAGCACCTGCCGACCGAGGTCCATCCGCCCGCCTCCAGCCCGGGAGCGGACGCGACCCCGGTGCCGGACCCCGGCCCGATGCGGTCACTCGAATCGGTGGAGCGGGACCATGTGATGCGTGTGCTGGCCGCCTGCGGCGGCAACCGGGAAGAGACCTCGCGGATCCTGGGAATCTCGCGCCGCACCCTCAGTCGGATGATCCAACGCTGGAATCTTCCCCGCCGGCTCTCGTGACGGCCAGAGTGGCCCGGCCGGGACAGAATGGCTCGATGATTTCGCCCCTGGTCAGCCGAACGAGCCGCTTTTCCCACCAGCAGACCGATGTGCCGATGGCATGTCGATTGCCTTCCTCCTGGGACATCACTCGCGGCGCGCTTGCCGCGGGTTCGCAGTTCCCCCCAAGGAGGAGCGTATGATCCGGAAGTTCGCCCTGGTCTCAGCCATCGTGGCGGGTACCCTGTCGGCGGGAGCGCTGGCGGCCCAGACCGCTGCGCCGACCAAGCCGACCGCGACCCCGTCAATGCAGCACACGCAGACCCCGCCGGCCGCGAAGCAGGATACGGGCGCCAAGGCCGCCAGCAAGACGGCCGCGACTCATCACGCGGCGTGGACCAAGGACCAGATCAAGGAGGCGCAGGAGGGTCTCATCAAAGCGGGCCTGTACAAGGGCCAGGCGACCGGCGTGTTCAATGCCGATACCCGCAAGGCCTTGAAGGAATACCAGAAGCAGAACAAGCTCCGGGTCACCGGCCGGCTGAGTGACTCGACGCTCGCGAAGCTCAAGACCACGTAGTTCGGCGCTTCGACCTCGTTCCACCCCACCCCCAGACGCCCCTTCGCAAGGAGGGGCGCCTTCCTTTTCGGGAGCTGGTCCCTCAGAGCAGCAGCCGGCCCGCGAGCCCCAGCAGGAGCAGGAAGCCGCAGACGTCGGTGAAGGTGGTCACGAAGATGGAGGACGCGACGGCGGGATCCACATTGTATCGCTCCAGCAGTACCGGAATGAAAGCGCCGGCGAACCCGGCAACGAGCAGGTTGCCGGTCATCGCGAGGAAGACCACCAGTCCGAGCCGAACGCCTTCGCCCAGCAGGCCGGCCACCAGGCCGACCATGCACCCGATCGCCAGCCCGTTGGTGATGCCGACCAATACCTCCTTACCCACGACGTGCGCGAGACGGTCGCTCGGAATCAGCCCGAGCGCGAGCCGGCGCACCGTCACGGCGAGTGCCTGGGTGCCCGCGTTGCCGCCCATGCCGGCGATGACCGGCATCCACACGGCGAGGGCGACGGTGCGCTGCACCGTGCTCTGGAAGACATAGACCACCGCGCCCGCCAGGAACGCGGTGAGCAGGTTGAGGTAGAGCCAGGGCAGGCGGCTGCCGACGGCCTCCTTCCAGCCGGCGGCGAGCTTCTCGTCCGGCGACACGCCGCCGAACTTGAGGAGGTCCTCGGTGGTCTCCGCCTCGACCACGTCGATCACGTCGTCGAACGTCACCTGGCCGAGCAATCGCCCGGACTCGTCCACCACGGCGACGCTGGGGAGGTTGTACCGGGCCATCAGCCGGGCCACCTCCTCCTGGTCCAGATCGGGCGGAACGGAGATGTCCGCGTCGGCCATGAAGTCGTGGACCCTGCGCTCCGGCCGGCTGATCACCAGATCCTTGAACGGCAGGAGGCCGACCAGCCGGCGATCCCCGCTCACCACGAAGACCTGGTAGAGGTCCTCCACCTCCTCCGCCTGCCGCCGGATCTCGTCCAGCGCCTCCGCCGCGGTCGCCGTGTCCCGCACGGTGACCGTGTGGAGGGTCATGAGGCCGCCCGCCGTCTCCTCGCCGTAGCGCAGCAGCCGGTCGACGTCGCTCCGGTCCTCTACTTCGGCGAGGATGCGCTCCTGCTCCTCGGGCTCCAGCTCCCCGAGGATGTCGGCGGCATCGTCGTCCTCCAGCTCTTCGACGATCTCCGCCGCCTGCTCCGGATTCAGCGCCGCCAGCGTGTCTTCGGCGTGCGCGTCTTCCGGCATTTCAGCGAGGGCTTGGCTCGACAGCTCGGGCGGGAGGGCGCGAACCACGCGGAGCCGCTCGTCCTCGTCCAGCGTGGCGAGGACGTCCGCCAGGTCGGCCGGCTCGAAGTCGTGGGCGCGGCGGACGAACGAGGCGATGTCCCCGTCGCGGACCAGCTCGACCATCCGCTCCACCCGCTGGCCCGAGGGGGTCACGGCGAGCTTGGCACGAGGGTCACAGTGGTCGCGGCTTCGCTGCGGATCAGCAGGCGCTCGATCCGGGTCGGCGACGCCTCCACCACGTCGAACTCCAGCCCGCGGACCGTGAACCGCTCGCCGGCGTTGGGAATCCGTCCGGCCCACTCTACCAGCAGGCCGCCCATGGTGGTCGAGCGGCCGGTCGGCAGGGACACGCCGAACCGCTCCTCGATCGCCTCGGGGGACACGTTGCCGTCGGTCTCGAACAGGGTCGGCCCCCCGCTGGGTGAGGCGCGGACCTCGGGGTCGTGCTCGTCGAAGATCTCGCCGACCAGCTCTTCGAGCAGGTCTTCCAGCGTCGCGATCCCCAGCGTCCCGCCGAACTCGTCCAGCACCACGGCGAGATGGCGCCGCTCCCGCTGCATGTCGAGAAGAAGATCGCCGCAGCTCCGGCTGGCGGGGGTGACGGCCACCGGTCGCACCGGCAAGGGATCACCCGGCTGCAGCTTGAACAGATCGAACGCGTGCAGCATGCCGACGATCTCGTCCAGCGTGCCGCGGAAGACGGGGATCCGGCTGTATCCGCTCTGGGCGAACACCAGCCGGATGTCCTCCAGCGCGGCGTGCTCGTCGATCGCGACGATGTCGGTGCGTGGCGTCATGACCTCGCGCACCGGGCGCACGCTGAAGGCCATCACGCCGCCCACCATGACCAGCTCGTCATCGGCCCGCAGGCCGACCGCTGCGCCTTCCCGCCAGATGCTCCGCAGATCGTTGGGCCGGGTCGCCGCCCGCGCCGGCAGCAGCAGCCCCAGCACGCGGGACCACGGCCGCAGCACCGGGATCACCCGCTCGGCGACACTCGCGGCGCGCGGTTGGGTGAGCCAGCGGGGCACCAGGTAGGCGGCGAGGAGCACTACGGGGACGGCGAGCAGGGCAAGCACGATCAGCCCCCGCGAGGTGGCCGAGCCGGCCAGGAGACCGGGGATGGCCGCGCCGATCAGGAGCACGCCGAGCGAGGTGGTGGCGGAGGCCGCCGTCAGGTAGCTGTCGATCTGGGCCAGCCACTCGAGCGAGGGCGCAGCGCCTCGGAGCCGGCGCGCGACGGCGCGGGTCAGCTCGGCGCGGCTGACCGAGAGCAACGCGGCGCCCGCCGTGGCCCCGAACGCGGCGACCATGAGCCCGATCGCGACGGCGGCCCAGGTCATGGGGCGGCCCGCTCGGAGCCGCCGACCGGCGCCTCGACCCGGGGTCGGTGCACCGCCACCCGGCGCACCCGGCGGCGCACGACCTGCTCGACCACCAGACGGTAGCCGTCCAGGTCGATGACCTCGCCCGTTCTGGGCACCCGGCCGAACTCCGCCAGCACCAGCCCGCCGACCGTGCTCACGTCCTCCCGGTCGAAGCTGTGGCCCAGCACCGACTCCAGCTCGGCGAGCGCGACCCCACCCTCGACCCGCAACTGGTCCTCGCTCACAACCTGGATCGGCGCCACCTCGTCCACGTCGCGCTCGTCCTGGATCTCGCCCACGATCTGCTCCAGGATGTCTTCCAGGGTGACGATGCCCGCCGTGCCCCCGAACTCATCGACCACGACCGCGAGGTGGCTGGGCCCGCGTTGAAAGTCCCGGAGCTGTCGGTCGAGCGTCTTTCCCTCGGGGACGAACGCCGCCGGCCGGACCAGTGCGTGCCACGGCGTGGCGTCCTCCCCGGCGGACGCGAGAATGTCCTTGGCGTAGATCACTCCGGCGATCGCGTCCGGGTGGTCGTCGAACACCAGCAACCGGGCATGCTCCGAGTTTCTGAGCGTCTCGATCACCTTGTCCCGGGAGGCCGAGGAATCCACCGCGACGATGTCGATGCGCGGCGTCATCACCTCCGCCACCGTGGTATCGGCCAGGGAGAAGACGCCGAGAAGCATGTCCCGCTCCGCGCTGCCGGCCTGGTGGGTGGCCGCGGGCGCCCGGGTGCGGGCTCGCTCATCGGCCCAGGCGGCCAGCCGGAGCAACGGCCGGAACGGCGCCAGCGTGGGGATGGCCGCCCGCCGGGCTGGACGGGTGAGCTCGGGAGCGACGACGGCGAGCAGCCGCGGCAGCAGATCGCCGACCACCCAGACCAGCACGATGGCCATCACCAGCCGCAGCAGACGTTGCGCCGGGGACCAGGCCCACCAGGCGACCGCACACCCGCCGGCCGCGCCGGCGAGCACCAGCAGGGCGAGATGGGCGATGTGCAGCTTCCGCGAGACCGACCCGCCGCCCGACTCGTTGGAGCGCTCGCCGCCAAGCGCCCGCGGCAGCTCCGCGTCGGACTCCGCCGCCAGCGCCAGCCAGGCCGCCCACAGCGTGAGGCCGGCCGTCAGCAGCGGGGCGATGAAGAGCTGCAGCATCGCCATCATGCGAGCGACTCCACGTAGCGCTCCTGCCGGCGCCACATCGCCGACCGCGTGCGCCCCGCGCCCTCCGGATGGTCGCGCCCGAGCGCGTGCAGGGTGCCGTGCACTACCAGCCGGATCAGCTCCTCCCGAAGCGGAATCCCCCGCGCGCGCGCCTCCCGCTCCGCCACCCGGCGGCAGACGTAGACGTCACCGGCGAGACCCGCAGGTCCGCTGAGCGCAAAGCTGAGAACGTCGGTGGGACGATCGTGGCCGCGATGCCGGGCGTTGAGCCGGCGCATCGCGTCGGGGCCGAGGAAGGTCACCGAGATCGAGGCCGTGCGCCGCTCACCGGCGAGCACGCCCCGCACCACCCGCCGGACCACGCGGACCGGCAACGGCAGACGACGGCCGCTCACCGAGATCTCACTGCCGCTCGGCGATCTGGAGTTCCGGAGTGACCCCACCGCTGGCACGAGGATATCCGATGCGCTTGTGGTAAGTGCCCGACATGACCCGGGCGAACTCCCGCTTCACCCGGTCGAGGTCGCGCAGGGTGAGCGGCGCGTCGTCGAGCTGCCCCGAGGCGAGCTTTTGCTGCACCAACTGCTCGATCGCCTCGCGGACCTTCTCCGGGCTGGGATCACTGAGCACGCGGACGGCCGCCTCCGCCGAATCGGCCAGCATGGCGACCGCGGTCTCCGCCGAGCGCGGCCGCGGGCCCGGATAGCGGTACTCCGCCGGATCAACCGTCCCGTTGTCACCGCCCCGCCGCGCCTGGTTCAGGAAATAGGTGATCTCGCTGGTACCATGGTGCTCCGGAATGAACGCCTTCACGATCGGCGGCAGGCGGGCGGCCTCGGCCAGCGCGATCCCGTCCAGCACATGGCGACGGATGATCCGGGCCGACTCGCTCGGGCTCATGGTGTCGTGCGGATTGGGCCCGCCCCCCTGGTTCTCAACGAAGAAGCCGGGGCTCGCCAGCTTCCCGATGTCGTGGTAGTAGCACCCCACCCGTGCCAGGAGCCCCTTGGCGCCGATGATGTTGCAGGCCGATTCGCAGAGATTGGCCATGGCCAGGCTGTGGGCCCAGGTGCCCGGCGCCTCCAGGGCCAGGCGGCGGAGCAGCGGACGCCCAAGGTCCGAGAGCTCCAGCAGCGTGAGGTCCGTGGTGATCCGGGTGATCGATTCGGCCAGCGGCATCATGATCATCGCCAGCGAGGCGCCGGCCGGAGCCATGAGCAGGCCGAGCACTGAGCTGGCGAGAATGGCCAGCGCGGACCAGCCCTGCATGAGGCCGATGGTGATCGATGCGAGCACACCCGCGATGGCCACCACTCCGATCGTGGCATACAGGTGACGCCGGCGGCGCACCACCCGTATGCCGATGGCGCCCGCCACTCCACAGATCAGCCCGAAGAAGAGGACCGCGTCCTCCCGGAGCGCCCACTGTCCGTCCAGCAGCATCGCCAGGGTGACGGCCGCGAACACCCCTACCCGCCCGTCGTACAGCAGCGCCACGAGAATGGTGGCGAACGGAATCGGCAGCAGCTCGGGGCGACCCGGCGCCAGCTCCGAGATGCCGGCGGTCATCAGCACCACCAGTGAGAAGAGCGCGCCGAAGAACACCATCTGCCGCGCTTCCTGGTAGGCCTCCCGCCGATAGAACATGGTCAGCAGCCAGAACACACTCAGGGTGAGCGTGTTGTACAGCAGCGCGCCCACGGTGCTCCGAAGCCAGAGATCGTCGGTGCCCCGCTGGCGCAGCTCGTCGTGGAACGCGGCGAGCTTGTCGCGCGTCTCCTCGGTGATCGGCTGGCCCACGCCCACCAGCCGCTCCCCGGAGCGCACCACATACTTCACCGGGTTCACGCTGGCGCGCATCTGCTCGCGACGGCTGCTGGTCACCAGGAGATCGGGAACGATCGTGGGGTGGTAAAAGGCGCCCACCAGGCGCCGGAGGCTCCGTTGGCCGGCCGGATCGCTGATGACGATCCCCGCCGCCTCAGCCTCTTCCATGAGATCGGCGAAAGTGAGGATCGAGTCGCGCTGGACCAGGTGCTCTTCTTCGTTCCGCCGGAGCATCACCTGGCGGTTGCTCTCGCTCCGGATCACGCCGGCGTCGGCGATGCCCCGCGAGAGCGCCTCCGCCAGGAAGTGGGTCGCCACCTCCTGCAGCTCGCGCCGGGTGGTCGCGTCGGCCAGGTACCGGGTCTCGTCCGGTCCCAGGTGCACCCGCGTGGCGGCCACCGCGCGGAGCATCTCCGGCCCCTGCGCCCCCGCCCGCTCCAGCTCGGAGAAGAACTCCCGGAGCGAGGAGAGCGACGAGTCGTAGGCGGTGGGGCTGAAGCGGTAGACCGGCTGGACGGTGAGCGCGCGGGACTCGCCCTCCCGCGCGACCTCGTCGGTGGATTTCCGAACCTGGAAGGGGAACGGGGTGACCACCGTGCGGTCGGCCAGCTTCCCGACGACGGGAGTCCCGGTGAGCACGCCGGCCGGCGGCGGGAACAACACATAGGTGAGGAGCGCGGTGACCACGAGCGGGCCCCAGCGGAGCGCGTGAAAGGTCACCTCGCTGGGCAGCGAGCGGGGACTCGAGTCGCCAGGAATCCTGGAGACCTCGCGGTCAGGCATCAGCCGTTCTGATCCTCCGCGTAGGCCCGGATGATCTCGCGGACCAGCCGGTGACGCACCACGTCCGTCTCGTGCAGGTACTGGAACGCGATTCCTTCGATGCCCGCCAGCACCCGCTCGACCTGTACCAGCCCGGAGTCCTCCCGGCGCGGCAGGTCGATCTGGGTCTTGTCGCCGGTTACGACCGTTCTGCTGTTCACCCCGAGGCGGGTGAGGAACATCTTCATCTGGGCCCCGGTGGCGTTCTGCGCCTCGTCCAGAATGATGAATGCATCGGCCAGGGTCCGCCCGCGCATGTACGCCAGCGGCGCGATCTCGATCGTCCGGGTCTCCAGCGCGCGTTGCACCCGGTCATGCGGCATCATGTCCTCCAGCGCGTCGTACAGCGGGCGCAGGTAGGGATCGACCTTCGCCTGGATATCACCCGGCAGGAACCCGAGCGACTCGCCGGCCTCGACCGCGGGCCGCGCCAGGATGATCCGCTTGACCAGCTTTCGGGCCAGCGCCTCCACCGCCTTGGCGACGGCGAGATAGGTCTTCCCGGTGCCGGCCGGCCCGATGCTGACGACGATGTCGTGGGTGCTGATCGCCTGGAGGTAGTCCCGCTGGCCCTGGGTCTTGGGGACGATGGCGCGGCGAAGTCCCGGCAGCACGATCTTGCCGTCGCTGGTCTGGGCCGGCAGCTCCGTGGCCGGACCCTCGGCGGCCAGACGGAAGACATCGTCCGGCGTGACCGGCTCACCCATGCGCGCGAGGTCCAGCAGGCCCTGGACCACCGGGGTGGCGCGCTCGACCTGCTCCGTCGGACCAGACAGCGTGACCGACTCCCCCCGGAAGGAGACCCGCACGCCGAGCGTCCGCTGGAGCTCCAGCAGGTTGCCGTCGTTCACCCCGGCGAAGAGCAGGGGGTCCGCCCCTTCGGCGGAGATGCGTGCTTGCGTGTCGTCAGCCATAGCGCTTTCGAGTGGGGCGGAGTCCGCCCCTCACTCCTCGGCGACCTCCAGGTGCAACGCCCGCAGCTCGGCAGGATCCACCCGGGTCGGCGCGCCCTCGAACAGGGCCCGGGCCGCCGTGGTCTTGGGAAAGGCAATCACATCCCGGAGCGAGCTGGCCCCACAGAGTAGCATCGCGATCCGATCGAATCCGAGCGCGAACCCGCCATGGGGCGGAGCGCCGGCGGCGAGCCCGTCCAGCAGAAAGCCGAAGCGCCGGCGGATCTCCGGCTCGGAAATGCCCAGCAGCTTGAAGATGAGACGCTGGACCGCGGGATCGGTGATCCGGATGGAGCCGCTCCCCAGCTCGTTGCCGTTGTAGACTGCATCATAGTGCAGCGCGCGACAGCTTCCTGGCTCGCGCTCCAGCCGGTCGAGATCGGCCGGGTGAGGCGCGGTGAACGGATGGTGGGCCGGCTCGTGCCGGCCGGTCTCGGGGTTCACCTCGAACAGCGGAAAATCCACGATCCAGCAGAACGCGTGCGCGGTGCTGGGCCTGACCTCGGAGCGTCGGCTCAGCTCGCCGCGCACCGCGCTGAGCGCGGACGAGGTGACGGCGTCCGGGCCGGCGACGGCAAGCAGGAGATCGCCATCGGCGCCTCCCAGCGTGCTGAGCAGCTCCTGTCCCACGGCTTTGACCCCCTGACCCTCCCAGGCATCAGCGGCGCGGCGGGCCCAGATGAGCCCGCCAGCCTTGGCCTCTTTGGCGGCCTGGGCGAGCCCGTCGATCTCCTTCCGGCTGTACGAGGCGCCGCCGGCGACAACGATGCCGCGGAGCCGTCCGCCAGCCGTCAACGCACCGGCCACGAAGGGGGCGGCGTCGGGACCGACCAGCGGCGTCAGGTCCCGGATCTCGAACCCGAAGCGGAGGTCCGGCTTGTCGCTGCCGAACCGCTCCAGCGCGTCCCGGTATCCCAGACGCGGAAAGGGACGCGGCACCCGGACGCCGGCCTCGTCCCACAGGTCGACCAGGACCCGCTCGACCACGTCCTGAATGTCCTCGCTCGAGATGAAGGAGGCCTCGAGGTCGATCTGGGTGAACTCCGGCTGGCGGTCGGCCCGCAGGTCCTCGTCCCGGAAGCAGCGCGCGATCTGAAAGTACCGGTCGAACCCCGCCACCATGAGCAACTGCTTGTAGATCTGGGGCGACTGCGGCAGGGAGTAGAACTCCCCCGGGTGCACCCGGCTGGGGACCAGGTAGTCGCGGGCCCCCTCGGGCGTGGGCTTGGTGAGGATCGGAGTCTCGATCTCCAGAAACTCCAGCTCGGTGAGGCTCCGCCTGGCCCGCTGCAGCAGGCGGTGACGGAGCTGCAGGTTGCGCTGCAGCTCGGGCCGCCGGAGGTCCAGCACGCGATACTTGAGGCGGAGCTCCTCCGCTGGCAGGTCCTCCTTCTCCTTCCGTGCCACCGGAATGACCGGCGTTTCCGCCGGCCCGACCACCTCGAGCTGCTCCACGTGAAGCTCGACCTCACGGGAGCCGAGCTCGGCGTCCCGGGCCGATTCCGGGCGGAGCTGCACGGTGCCGGAGACCAGCACCACGGTCTCCGCGCCAAGGCCGGCGGCGAGCTCCATCATCGGCCGTGGAGTCCAGTCGGGATTGCAGTTGAGCTGCACCAGCCCGGCCCGGTCGCGCAGATCGATGAAGACCAATCCGCCCAGGTCCCGTCGGCGATGCACCCAGCCGCCCAGCCTCACCCGATGCCCCACCTGGGCGCGCGTCAGCTCCCCGCAGCGGTGGGTGCGAAGCGCGGTGGCGCTCGGCCGGGCCGGCGAGTCAGCGCGCTTCGGCGTCGAGGAGGATGCGGTGGAACTCATCAGGTGTGCGCGCCTCGATTAAGTGCCGTCGTACTTCCTCCCGGCGGACCAGCCGGGCGATGCGGCTCAGCAGTCTCACGTGCAGTCCCGCCGAGGCCTCCGGACCGACGATGAGGAAGAAGAGCCGGACCGGCTCGCCATCGATGGCGTCGAAGGGGACCGGGGCGCGGCTCACCCCGCCGACCATGGTGAGCTGAGAGACGCCGGCGCTCCGGGCATGGGGAATGGCCACTCCGAAGCCGATCCCCGTGCTGAGCACCGCCTCCCGCTCGAGCACCGCGCCGAGCACCTCCTCGAAGGTTCCGCCGGCGTCGGCGACGATCCGGCGGGTCAGCTCCGCGATGATTCCGCCCTTGTCGGCGGCCGCGAGCGGGATCACGACCCGGTCCGGCGTGAGCAGCTCGGTCAGCATCACGGCGCGACCTGGGGGGGCATGGGACAAACGTAACCGGCGTCCGGAGGGGGAGCAATGTGAGAAATGGAGCGCATTTAGGTCGTTTCAGGAGGGCCGGTTATCTTTCCATGAACAATGCCGAACGCCACCATGCCGGACGCCGCCGCGCCAACCATCCACCCGCACAGCCTGCTCGATCGGACCCCCGGGGACGCTCGGCAGATTCTGCGTGCGTGGGCGGGGGGCCGGGGACTTCCGGCATACCGGGTCGAGCAGATGGCGCGGAGGCTGTGGCAGGCCCCCGTGGCGGCGTGGGCCGACGCCACCGAGCTCCCGGCGGCCCTCCGGGAGGAGCTCGCGCACGACTTCCCCCTGCCCCGCCTGGCCGCCGACGTGGTCCAGCAATCGGTCGATGGCACCCGCAAGTTCCTCTGGGGCCTGGCCGATGGCGAGGCCATCGAGTCGGTGCTGATCCCGTCGGGGAGCCGCCGCACGCTCTGCATCTCCTCCCAGGCCGGCTGCGCGTTGCGCTGCAGCTTCTGCGCGACTGGACAGATGGGATATCGGCGGAACCTGAGTCCCTTCGAGATCGCCGGGCAGGTCCGGGAGATCGTGCTGCGCGATCCGGCGGAGACGCCCACCAACATCGTGTTCATGGGCATGGGCGAGCCGCTCCTCAACTGGCCGGCGGTCGACACGGCGCTCACCGTCCTGAACGCGCCCGACGGGCTGGAAATCGGGGCGCGCCACATCACCGTGTCCACTGTGGGAATCCTGCCGGGGTTGGCGGCGTTCGCCCGGCGACCGGAGCAGTTCCGGCTGGCGATCTCGCTCCACGCCACCACCTCGACCCAGCGCCGTGGGATCATGCCGATCGAGAAGAAGTACGATCTCGAGGCGGTACTGGCCGCGGCGGCGGCGTTCCGCAAGCGAATCACCTTCGAGTACGTCATGATCGGCGGCGTGAATGACCGCGACGCCGACGCCGACCGTCTCGCCAAGCTGGCCCGGCGGCTCGGCGCACTGGTGAACATCCTGCCGCTCCACCCGGGTGGTGCGCCGGAGCTCGTCCCGACCGCTCCGGAACGCATCCGGGCGTTCGCCGGCAGGCTCCGGAACCAGGGCGTCGAAGCGACGGTGCGCCGGAGCCGGGGGCTGGACATCGACGCAGCCTGTGGGCAGCTGAGGGTGGAGACGGAGCGGAAGCGGAGATCCGCCAGCGCGGCCGTGCCTAACCAGTAGCCCCGAATCCTGCCGCGATACAGTTGATCGACAGCAGCAGCGCCGAGAGCTGCTCTTCCTGGGTGCGGTCGCCGCCGGATTCCCGGAACCGGCGCAGCAGCTCGATCTGCTGGCGGGAGATCTGATTCAACATCGGGAGCCGGCGGGCCAGCTTCCGGCGGAACCGGGGAAAGCGCTGGGCCAGGCCGGCGTCGCCGCTGATCCGCAGCACGGCCTGCACCGTCCGATGATACTCCTCCTCGATCACGCCGAACACACTCTCCCGCACGCGCTCGTCCGGCACCAGTTCGGCGTACTCCCGGGCGACCCCGAGATCGACGTAGGAGAGGGTTTTCTCCACTTCGTCCACGATCAGGCGGAACAGCCGGGAATCGTCGAACATCCGCCGGACCAGCGTGGCCCCCCGCTCGCCCCTCACCTGAAGAAATGTGAGCAGGCCGGTGCCCACCCCGAACCAGCCGGGCACGAAGTGCCGGTTCTGCGACCAGGCGAAGACCCAGGGAATGGCCCTGAGATCGCTGAGCGATCGCGCCCCGAAGCGCCGGGCCGGCCGGGAACCGAGGTTGAGCAGTGAGATCTCTTCCAGCGGGCTCGCGGCCTGGTAGTAGGCCAGCAGGTCGGGATGATCGATGAGCTGCCGGTAGGCCGCCTGCGCGGCGCCGGACAGCGCCTCCATCGCCTCATCGAACTCGGCCGTGGGTGCCAGGGCCTGCTCCCGCTCCGACTTGAGGGTATGCTCGAACACGCTGGCGGCGAGCAGCTCGATCTGGTACTGGGCCGTACCCCGGTTGGCATACTTGAACGAGACCACCTCGCCCTGCTCGGTGATCCGCATGCGGCCCTGGATCGAGCCGGCCGGCTGCGCCGCGATCGCCCGCCCGGTGGGCGCCCCACCCCGGCTGACCGAGCCGCCGCGGCCATGAAAGAAGGCGATCGGCACCCCGATCTCTTTCCCCAGCCGGGTCAGCTTGATCTGGGCCTTGTACAGCTCCCAGTTCGAGGTGAGAAAACCCCCGTCCTTGTTGGAGTCAGAGTAGCCGATCATCACCTCCTGCACGCCGCCCTGGGCCCGCACGCTGCGGCGCACGAGGGGCACGCCGAGGAGTTCGCGCATGATCGCCGGGGCCCGCTGCAGGTCGTCGATGGTCTCGAACAGTGGCACGATGGGTAGGGTGCAGCTCTCGACGCCCGCCGTGTCGGCGAAGAGCCCGGCGTGCTTGGCCAGGAGATACGCTCCCAGCACGTCGCTCACGCTTCGGGTCATGCTGAGCACGAAGGCGCCGAACGCCTCCCGATCGATCTCCTCGCGAAGCCGCCGCACCAGAGAGAACATCCCCAGCGTCTCCTCCGACTCCGAGGAAAGCGCGCACGACGGTTCCCCCGGCACCAGCGGCCGCGTCAGCTCGCCCGCGACCCATCCACGCCAGGCGTCGTCGGGCGGGTCGCCTGCCGATCCGGTCATGGCGCGCCAGAGGTCCTGCAGCGCCGCATTGAGCTTGGTGGTGTTCTCCCGGACGTCGAGCCGGACCGTGCTGAAGCGGAACGACTCCACCTCCCGCCGCACCGGCCGAACGATCGCGCTGGCGAGCTCGGGGCGGCTGCCGCTGGTCAGCTCGTCCTCGATCAAGGTGAGATCCGCGATCAACGCATCGGCCGAGGCGTATCCGGCGGGATCGACCCGGGTATCGCCCCGCTCGGTGGCGGCGATCATCACCGCCAGCCGGCGCACCATGCAGACGAGATACTGGCGGAGCAGCTCGCCCGGGTTCCGCGCGGCGATCGTCTCGGCCTCGCCGGTGACCTCGAGCTCCCGCTCCAGGGCGGTCCGGAACCGATCCGACGGGGGGGCGGCGCGCTCGGTGATGCTGAGCGCCCGGACCAGCTCCTCCACCCGCTGCCGGTAGCGGCGCAGACTGGTGAGCCGGTTCTCCAGCAGCGTGCTGTGAGTGACCTCGTTGGTGACGAAGGGATTGCCGTCCCGGTCGCCGCCGATCCAACTGCCGAACTGGAAGAATGGCGGCACCACGAATTGCTCGCCCGGGTAATACTGGGCCAGCACCCGCTCCGTCTTCTCCAGCAGCTCTCGCACCGCTTCGAACAGGGTCTCGTTGAAGAAGTGCAGTCCCCAGAACACCTCCTGGGGCACCGTCGGCTTGGAGAGGCGGAGCTCACCGGTCAGCCAGAGGAGCTCGATCTCATTCCGGAGCCCATCGATCAGCGACTGGCGCTCACGCGGCGTCCAGCGGGGTGACTCGAGGTCCACCAGTCGGCGATAAATCCGCCGATGCTTCTCCAGGACGGTGACCCGCTTGGCTTCGGTGGGATGGGCGGTGAGAACGGGCCGGACCCGCAGTCGCTCGAGCAAGGTGCGCAGGGCATCGGCGGGCACCCGGGAGACCGCCGCTTCGGCGATGATCTGGGCGAAGGTGCCTCGGACCTGCTCGTATCCCCGCTCCGCCTCGATCTGCCGGCGGCGGCGCATGGCCGCGTTCTGCTCCGCGATATTGAGCAGCTGGAACCAGATCCCCTGCACCTGGAGGGTGCGGGCCAGCAGCTCGGGACTCAGCTCGGCCGGGGGGCGCTCCCCCCGGAGCACCGGCTCGACATCGGGCGCCCGCTGGCGCACCAGGCTCAGCAACAGCCCGGAGAGCAGGTCGACGACTTCGTTGGCGTAATGCGCCGCGCTGGCCGCGACGGGGTCCGGCGATTCCGGCAGGTCCGTGGCGGTGAACGGCTCGATGGCCGTGTGGGTCACACGACGCGATCGCGGAGGGGCGATCCGTTGAAGAAGAGGCGAAGGTTCTCGACGGCGCGGCGGCCCATGGCCACACGGGTCTCCCGGGTAGCGCTGCCGAGGTGGGGAAGCAGGACCACGTTCTCCATGGCGAGGAGCGCGGGCGTGACCTGCGGCTCCTTCTCGTAGACGTCGAGCGCGGCGCCGGCGAGGCGGCCGGCCGCAAGGGCCTCGACCAGCGCCGCCTCGTCCACCACATCTCCCCGCGCCGTGTTCACCAGGAAGGCATCCCGCCGAAGCAGCCCGAGGCGCTCGCGGTTCATCAGGTGATGGGTCTCGGGCGTGGCGGGACAGTGGAGCGAGACGAAGTCCGCCTCGCCCAGCACCTGCTCCAGGGTCGCGCGAGGCTCGGCTCCCAGGGCGGCGGCCACCTCGGGCGGCGGCGGATACGGGTCGTGAAAGATCACCTTCATCCCGAAGCCGTGCGCCCGCTGCGCCACGGCCCGCGCGATCCGCCCCATTCCCACCAGACCCAGGGTTTTGCCGGTGACCTGGGTGCCCACCATGTGGGTGGGGCGCCAGCCGGTCCACTGCCCAGAGCGGATGTGGCGCTCCCCTTCCCCGGCCCGGCGCGCCACCATGAGCAGCAGTGTGAGCGCCGTATCGGCGGTGGCGTCGGTGAGCACATCGGGGGTATTGGACACCGCCAGCCCGCGAGCCTTGGCGGCCTCAACGTCGATGTGATTGAAGCCAACCCCGAAGTTGGCGAGCAGCCTGGCCCGGCGGGGCTCGACCGACAGCACCTCCGCGGAGAGCTTGTCGGTGACGGTGCAGAGGAGGGCGTCAGCGCTCCGCAACGCGGCCTGCAGCCCCGCCGGGCCGAGCGGCGTGTCCTCCGTGTTGAGCCGCGCGTCGAAGTCGCGCGCCAGCTCTTCCTCCACCGGCCCGGGAAGCCGCCGGGTGACGACCACGGTGGGCCGGGCAGTCACTGCGCGACGACCCTGCGCCGCGACGGCTTCTTGGCCAGCGCCGCCGCCACCGTGGCGCCCAGCTCGGCCGGGCTGGGGGCTACGGTGAGACCGGCGGAGCGCATGATCTCGGCCTTCTCCGCGGCGGTGTCGCCGAAAGCGGAGATGATGGCCCCGGCGTGCCCCATGCGGCGGCCCTTGGGCGCGGTCAGGCCCGCGACGTAGCCGATGACGGGCTTGGTCATGTTCTCCTTCACGAACAGCGCGGCCTCGGCCTCCTGGGGACCGCCGATCTCGCCGATCATCACCACCGCGTCGGTCTCCGGATCCTGCTCGAACAGCTTGAGCATGTCGACGAAGGAGCTGCCGTTGATCGGGTCGCCGCCGATCCCCACGCTGGTGCTCTGCCCGATACCGAGATCGTTCATCTGTGAGGCCGCCTCGTACCCCAGCGTGCCCGACCGGGTCACCAGGCCGACGCTTCCCCGCGAGTAGATGTGCCCGGGCATGATGCCGAGCATCGCCTTGCCGGCGCTGATGACGCCGGCGCAGTTGGGGCCGATCAGGGTGGTGCGCCGCTCCTTGGGGAAGCGCCAGAGGTAGCGCTTGACCATCATCATGTCCTGCGCCGGAATCCCGTCGGTGATGGTGACGATGAAGCGGATGCCCGCGTTGGCCGCCTCCATGATCGAGTCGCCGCAGAAGGCGGCCGGCACGAACACGATGCTGGCGGTGGCGCCGGTCTCCCGCACCGCCTCCTTCACCGTGTTGAACACCGGACGATCGAGGTGCCGGGTCCCGCCTTTGCCGGGCGTCACCCCGCCCACCACCTTGGTGCCGTATGCGATCATCTCGCGGGCGTGGAAGGTGGCCTTGTCCCCGGTGAAGCCCTGCACGATGACAGGGGTGGTCTCGTCGATGAGGATGCTCATGGCTGTCCGTTGCCTCCGGCGACGTCGCCCGAGGCCCGGCCGGGGCCCGCGGGGGTGCGCCTGGTCGTGAGCGCCGCGACCACCCGGTCGGCGGCTTCCGAGAGAGTCTCCGCGGTGATGATGGGGAGCCCGCTGTCATGGAGGATGCGGCGCCCCTCCTCGACGTTGGTGCCGGCCAGCCGCACCACCAGTGGAATGGTGAGCTGGGTCTCCCGGGTGGCCTGCACCACGCCCTGCGCCACCCAGTCGCACCGGTTGATGCCGGCAAAGATGTTCACCAGCATGGCTTCGATATTGGGATCCGAGAGGACCAGCCGGAACGCGGCCGCCACCCGGTCGGGAGAGGCACCGCCGCCCACGTCGAGAAAGTTGGCCGGCGAGCCGCCGGCGTGCTTGATCATGTCCATCGTGGCCATGGCGAGGCCGGCGCCGTTGATGATGCACCCGATGTTCCCGTCCAGCGCCACGTAGTTGAGCCCGTGCTCCGCCGCTTGCGCCTCGCGGGGATCCTCCTCGGCGTAGTCCCGCAGCTCGCTCACGTTGGGCCGGCGGAACATCGCATTGTCGTCGAAGGTCATCTTGCAATCGAGCGCCAGCACCTGTCCATCGGTGGTGAGCACCAGCGGGTTGATCTCCACCATGGTGGCGTCGAGATCGCGGAAGGCGCGATAGGCGCCAAGCAGCGTGGTGACGGCCCGGCTCACCTGCGCCGGGGTGAGTCCCAGTCCGAAGGCCACCTCGCGGGCCTGGAAAGCGGTCATGCCGACGGCCGGCTCGACCACCTCGCGGACGATGGTGTCCGGGGAGTTCCGGGCGATCTCCTCGATCTCCATTCCGCCCTGCGCCGAGGCGACCACCATGATCCGCTCGCTCTTCCGGTCGAGCACCAGGCCCAGGTAGATCTCCCGCTCGATCGGCACCGCGGCCTCGACGTACAACCGATGGACCACCCGGCCTTCGGGCCCCGTCTGGTGGGTCACCAGCCGCTTTCCCAGGAGGCTCTTGGCCGCCTGGCGCACCTCATCCTCGTTGGAGCAGAGCTTGATGCCGCCGGCCTTGCCCCGGGCGCCGGAATGGATCTGGGCCTTCACCGCCCAGCGCGCGCCACCGATCTCCGAGGCCCGGTAGACCGCCTGCTCCGGGCTGTACGCCACGCCGCCGCGCGGAATCGCCACGCCGAAGCCGGCGAGAAGCTCCTTGGCCTGGTACTCGTGGATATCCACGGATGACCTCCGTTGAGTCAGTGCGGTGTCCCGATCGCCCGCGCCGTATCGACCACGTTCTGCGCCATCCGGGCGGACGCCGCGTCGATCATCTTGCCGTCGAGCTGCGCCGCGCCGCGGCCGTCCCGCGCCGCCTCGTCCAGCGCCGCCAGGATGCGCTGAGCCCGCTCCACTTCCGCCGCCGGAGGGGTGAACACCCGGTTGGCGAGATCGATCTGCGACGGATGGATGGCCCACTTCCCTTCGATGCCAAGCGCGGCGCCGCGGCGAGCCGCGGCGAGGTAGCCGTCCGGGTCCTTGAAGTCACCGAAGGGACCATCGATCGGGCGGAGTCCGTAGGCCCGGCAGGCCACGACCAACCGGGCGAGGCCGGCGTGCCACTGGTCGCCGGGGTAGTCCGGGTTGAGGCCGCCGATGCTGACGGTGCGCGCCCGGCAGCTCGCCGCGTAGTCCGCGACCCCGAAGTGCATCGCCTCGAGCCGGCGGCTCGACTGCGCGATGGCCTCGATATGGGCCATGCCGAGCGCCGTCTCGATCAGCACGTCGATCCCGATGCGGTGAGGAATTCCCCTGGCGCTCTCGATCTGGGTGAGCAGCGCATCGACCAAATAGACGTCGGCCGGCACGCCCACTTTGGGAATCAGAACGGTATCGAGCCAATGGCCCGCCTGCTCGACCACGTCGACCAGATCCCGGTACATGTAGTGCGTGTCGATCCCGTTGATCCGGACGCAGATCGTCTTCCCGCGGCCGCGCCAGTCGTGCTCCTTGAGCCCGGCGATCACGTTGGCGCGGGCCCGCTCCTTGTCGCCCGGCGCGACCGCGTCCTCCAGATCGAGGAAGATGTAGTCCGCGCTCCCTTCCAGCGCCTTGCCGAACAGCGCCGGTTGCGAGCCCGGCACCGCCAGCTCGCTCCGTTGCAGCCGCGGGCGCGCCGGTTCGTGCCGGGTGTGGCTCATCGGGCTCCGGCGGCCGCGACGGCGGGCTGCGCGTCGGGCGCGCGGGGCGCACTCTCGCGAGTGGGCAACGCCTTGGCGGTGCCGCGATAGTACTCCGACGCCGCGGCGACGCCGCTGCCCGGGGTGACCTTGATGCCGACATCCCGCATGGCCATCTCTGCGCCGGCGAGAGCGCCGAGCAGCATCAGCTCGTTCAGGTCGCCCAGGTGGCCGATGCGGAACAGCTTGCCCGCCATCCGCGCCAGGCCGGCGCCCAGCGCGAGATCGTAGCGCCGGTAGGCCACGTCGATCACGTCGGCGCCGTTGACACCGGGCGGCACCAGGATCGCGCTCACTGTGTCCGAGTACCACCTGGGCGCGCGGGCGCAGAGCTCGAGTCCCCATGCCTTCACCGCCAGCCGCACACCCTCGGCCAGCCGGTGGTGCCGGGCGTAGACGTTCTCCAGCCCCTCCTCCAGCAGCATGTCGATCGATTCGCGCAGCCCATAGAGGAGCGGCAGCGAGGGAGTGTAGGGGAAATACCCGGTGGCGGTTGCCTTCAGCATGTCGCCGAAATCGAAGAACACCCGCGCGCACCTGGCCTGCTCCCGCCGGGCGAGCGCTTTGGGACTGGCCGCGACGATGCCCAGGCCGGCCGGCAGCATCAGGCCTTTCTGGGAGCCGGTCACGGCGAGGTCCACACCCCACTCGTCCATCCGGAAATCGAGACTGCCGATCGAGCTCACACCGTCGACGTAGAGCAGCGCCGGATGCTTGGCGCGATCGATTGCCTTGCGGGCGCCGGCCACGTCGCTGGTGACCCCGGTGGCGGTCTCGTTGTGCACCACCAGCACGCCTTTGATCTCGTGCGCCTTGTCGGCCACCAGCGCCTCCTCGATCCGGTCGAGCGGCGCACCCTCGCCCCACTCGACATCGAGCACGTCGACCTTGAGGCCGATGCGCTGGGCCAGGTCGATCCACAGGTGGCTGAACTGGCCGTATCGCGAGGCCAGCACCCGATCGCCGGGCGAGAGCGTGTTGCTGAGGGCAGCCTCCCAGCCCCCCGTGCCGGTGGCCGGAAAGATGAACGCCTGGCCCGAGGTGGTCCGGAAGATCTTCTTGAGATCCTCCAGCACCGGCGTGGCGAGCGCGGGGAACGCGGAGGAGCGATGGTCCTCCATCGCGATGTGCATGGCGCGGAGGACACGGTCGGGCACATTGGTAGGCCCGGGGACGAAGAGAAAGTTGCGGCCGGCCATGCGCGAAACCTCGGTCGAAGATGGAGCGGGGCGAAACGGGCGACGCCGCCGCCGGGCGTAAGTAGATTGCAAGGCAGCCCGAATAATTATGCGTCAACCCATGTATAGCACTTTGTGCTTTTTTTCACAAGGTAGCCTTTCTTGGTCTCTTTCCCTGCCGATCGCACCGCCATCCCGGCCAGTCGCGAGCTGCTGGTTGAGCTGTATACCGTTGCTACAGCAGCGGTTGACCCAGCCCCAGCCCTCGCGCGCCGGCTCCGCGGTCTCCACCCCGACTCGCGGGCGCACCGCTGGGTCGTGGCTCTCGGCAAGGCCGCATGCCCCATGGCGCGGGCCGCCGTCGAGGTGCTGGCGGAGTGGGGTGCTGAGCCCGCCGGCGGGCTGATCGTCGGGCCGGCCGATGATTCGTCTCCCCACCCTCGCCTCCGCGTTGTCCGCGGTGACCACCCCGAGCCCGGTGCCGGATCGCTGGAGGCCGCCCTGGCCCTGGAGCAGACCGCCACGCGGGTTGGCCCGGACGACGAGGTGTGGGTGCTCCTGTCAGGCGGAACCACCAGCCTCATCGGCGCACCCGAGGAGGGGCTCTCCCCTGCCGAGCTGTCCGGGCTCTACGCGTTGCTGCTCGGCTCCGGTCTCGACATCACGGCCATGAACCGGATCCGGAAGCGCTTCTCCCGTTGGGGCGGCGGCCGGCTCGCCTTGGCACTCGCCCCGGCCCGCGTCCGGGTCTACGCGGTGTCCGACGTCATCGGCGACGACCTCGCCTCGATCGGCTCCGGTCCCTGCGTTCCCGACCCGACCACCGCGGCCGACGTGCGCCGGCTGCTCCAGGAGTCGAAGCTCTGGGACCGCGTGCCACAGACTGCCCGCCGCCTGGTCACCGCTGTCGAGGCCGGAGAAAAGCCGGAGACGCCAAAGCCTGGCGATCAGGCCTTCGCGCGGGTGTCCGTCGAGCTGATCGCCAGTAACAGGCTGGCCCTCGAAGCTGCGGCCAAGCGGGCGGCCGAGTTGGGCCTCGCTCCGGTGATTGAGGGGACGCCGCTCGCCGGGGAGGCGGCGGCGGCCGGAGCGAGTGTAGCCGCTTTACTCCTCCAACATTGCGGTCGCGGGGAGATCCCGCAACCTGAGGCCAGTACCCGGTGCATCATCTGGGGAGGGGAGACGACCGTGACCCTCGGCTCGTCGGCCGGCATGGGAGGCCGTTGTCAGGAGCTGGCCCTGGCCGCGGCCCGGACGCTTGCAGGCACGAGGACTGGGCCCGCCCTGCTCGCCGCCGGTACCGATGGCCGGGACGGACCAACCGACGCTGCTGGAGCCATCGTGGACGGCCGCACCTGGGATGCCGTGCAGGATGCGGGGCGCGATCCGGCGCGGGACCTCGCTGCCCACGATGCCTACCATGCCCTGGACGCGGCCGGCGCCCTGCTCCGCCCGGGCCTCACCGGAACCAACGTCATGGATGTGGTCATCGGGATCTGTTGACGCTCGCGACCGCGCTCGCCGTCAGGGATGCAGCGGGAGTCGAGGCCGGTAGTCGTCACCCAGGAGCACGCTCACATCCACCCGCCGCAGCGTGTCCGGCTGAATCACCACCCGACCGGCGCCGAGCGCGTCGGCCACCTCCTTGCCCCGCCCCGGATCGCCGCGACGCACGACCACACGGGTGCTCTCGATCGGACCCTCCGCGTTGCCGAAGAACACCACGTCGAGACCCTGTTCCCGCAGGACCCGAGTGGCCACCCGGGCGAATCCCGGACGGCGGGTACCGTTCAACACCTCGACCACAATTCGATTCTTGCCGGACGGGATAGCGTAGGCGTGTCCCTCCACCTGCTCGCGGCGGGCGGGCAGGAGCAAGGCCAGCAAGGTCAGCAGGGCCACGCCGCCTCCGGCGATCAGCGTGAGGCGGACGATCCGGCGACGAGACTGTTCCAGAAACGGACCGTGGGTTCGGGCAGGGGCCAGCCGGACTGGACGAGGTGTGCGAGGCGCTCGGTGGCGATCTGCCGCAGCACCGCCTGGGGCTCCTGGGGGAAGCGCCGGGCCAGCTCGGCGCGATGCTCCGGGTCCTGCGGTCGTCCGGGCTCCAGGTAGTCGGCACAGTAGAGCACCCGTCCCACCATGTCCCACTCCGCCAGTCCGATCGAATGGTAGCGCACTGCGTCCAGCACGCCGCGGTCGGTCTCGCCCTCGGCTTTGGCGCGTGCGGCGCTGGCGGGGCCGTGCCGGATGCGCGCGGGGCCTGGTGTGCTCGAGGCCCAGCTCTCCAGCTCCTCGATCGGCGCGTCGCGCAGCGCATCGTGCAGCCAGACCGCGCGGAGCCAGCGATTGCGCTCGTTGTCCGGAACTCCGATCTCCTCAGCCCAGCGGGAGGCGAGCTGGGCCACCCGCTCGATATGGGCGCGCCGCTCGGGACTGACCACCGCCCAGGCCGGCAGCGTCGGCCGGAGCTCGGGCGATCGAAGCGAGGCATCCGCTTCCGGAGCGGTCATTCGATGCCGGTGCCCAGCACGATATTGTCGATCAGCCTGGTGGTTCCCACCCGGGCCGCGACCGCCACTACGGTCTCGGGCTCCGCCATGGTCACCGGCGCGAGCGTCGTCGGATCGGCAATGGCGATGTACTCGATGCTCGCCTGGGGAAACGCCGCGAGCGTGCGGCGCATCCGCGCTTCGATCGGCTCGGCCCGCCGCTCGCCCTCCCGCCATGCCGCGTGGGCCTCCCGCAGCGCCGCACTCAAGCCCAGCGCGGTCCGCCGGTCCTCCGGCGACAGGTACGCGTTGCGGCTGCTGAGGGCGAGTCCGTCGGACTCCCGCACCGTCGGGACGATCACGATGTCGATCGCCCAGTCGAGGTCACGCACCATCTGGCGCACGAGGGTGGCCTGCTGAACATCCTTGCGTCCGAAGCAGGCCACGTCGGGCTCGACCAGGTGGAAGAGCTTGGCCACGACAGTGAGCACCCCGGCGAAATGGCCCGGCCGGGCGGCGCCTTCCCAGCGCGCGCCGGTGGGACCCGGCACCACCCGAATCTCGGAGCCCGGCGGGTACATCATGGTCTCGGTGGGCAGGAACAGCGCGTCCACGCCGCGGGATTCGGCCAGCCGCCGGTCGCGCGGGAGATCACGAGGATAGCGGTCGAGATCCTCGTTGGGGCCGAACTGCAGCGGATTGACGAAGATGCTCATGACCACGGCCTCGGCGCGGCGGCGCGCTTCGTCCACCAGACGCAGGTGCCCTTCGTGGAGGAAGCCCATGGTCGGCACCAGGGCGACGCGACGCCCTGCCCGCCGGTGCTCGCGCACCCAGCGCCGCAGGTCGACAATGGTGGTGAGATCCAGCATGGGGGAGTGGGGCGCCGCCATCGCCCTAGTCAAAGCTGTGCTCCCGGCCCGGGTAACTCCCGCTCCGCACCTCCGCACCGTACGCGCGCACCGCCTCCCGCACCGCTTCGCCCAGCGCGCCGAAGCGCTTGAGAAATTTCGGATTGAATCCTTCGTTGAGGCCGAGCATGTCGTGGAGCACCAGCACCTGCCCGTCGCAGCCGGGGCCGGCGCCGATGCCGATCGTCGGAATGGTGAGCGCAGCGGAGATTTTTTTCGCGAGCTCACCCGGAAGCAGCTCCAGCACCACCGCGCAGGCGCCCGCCTCCTCCAGCGCCTTGGCATCGGTCAGCAGCCGCTCGGCCGCGCCAGGATCACGCCCCTGCACCCGGTAGCCCCCGAGCGCGTGCACCGACTGCGGCGTCAAGCCCAGGTGCCCGATGACGGGAATGCCCCGGTCCACCAGAGCGCGCACCGTCTCCGCCATCGGCCGACCGCCCTCGAGCTTCACTCCGTGGGCCCCGGTCTCCTGCAGCACCCGCCCGGCGTTCCGGATCGCGTCGGCAACGGTGACTTGATACGTCAGAAAGGGAAGATCGACGAAGACCAGCGAGGTGCGCGCCGCGCGGCGGACGGCGGCGGCGTGGTAGATCATCTGCTCCAGCGTCGCGCTCAGGGTGGTCTCCTGGCCCGCGATGACCTGGTTGAGCGAGTCGCCGACCAGGAGGACATCCACGTCGGCCTGCTCCAGCAGCCGGGCGAATACCGCGTCGTAGCAGGTGAGCATCACGATCCGCCGGCCGGCCGCCTTCATGGCGAGCAGATCGAGCACGGTGAGGGGGCGTGACTCAGTCTTCATGTCGGTCCGCGATCGTAGGGTTGCAGCTCCGCCAGCTCTCGCAGCCAGAAGTCGCGATTGGGCAGCTCCGGATGAGGAATGATAAGGTCGGGCTCGGCCAGATGACGCTCGCCGAACCGGACGATGTCGAGATCGAGCGTTCGAGGCCCCCAGCGGGCGGTACGGATCCGGCCAGCCTCGCGCTCGATGGCCTGACACGCCTCGAGCAAGGCGCGCGGCTCGAGCTCGGTCTCCAGCAACACCATCTGATTGAGATAAGGCGGCTGGTCCATGCCGCCCAGCGGCGCGGTCTCCTCCACGCCGGACGCGGCCACCAGCGCCGTTCCGGGCAGGGCCCCGAGCGCCTGGCGGGCATGCCGCAGGTGAGCCGAGCGATCTCCGACGTTGCTGCCCAGCGCCACGTAGACCCGCTGGCGCGCGGGGGGCCCCACCTCAGCTCTCGACGGCGAAGTGGCTCACGATGCGCTGCAGATCGGTGGCCACGTCGCCCAGCTCGCGGATCGCGCGCTCCAGGTCGACCTGACCCGAGGCCGCCTCGGCGGCGCGCCGCGCCAGCGCCTCGGTGTCGTTCCGGGTCCGGGCGCTGCCGGCCGCCACCTGCTGGATCTGACCGGTGAGCCCACCCACCGCCTCCAGCTGCTCGGCCGCGGTGCGGGCGATGGCGCGGGCGTGCTCGCCGGCCTCCCGGGTGGTGCCGACGATGGCCTCCAGTGCCATGGCGGCGTCCGCGCTCAGCTCCTCCACGCCGGCCACCGCCTGCCGGCCGCGCTCCATCTGCGATGCCACCGTGGCGACCTGCCCCGCGATCTCCTCCAGCAGTACCCGCGCCTCCCCGGCCGCGTGCAGGCTCTGGGCGGCCAGGTCGCGTACCTCGTCGGCCACCACGGCGAACCCACGACCTCCGGCTCCGGCCCGGGCCGCCTCGATGGCCGCGTTGAGCGCGATCAGGTTGGTGAGGTCGGCGATCTCCCGGATGGTGCCGATGAACCCGGTGATGCGCGCGGTGAGACGACCCAGCGTTCCCACCTGGTCGGCGCTGGCGGAGACGAATCCTTTCAATCCCACCAGCCGGTCGATCGCGTCACCGATGACGGCGCGGTTCCGCACCGCCACCTCAGCGGCGGTGCCACTCGCATCCGCGGCTTGCGCCCCCTGGGTCGACATGGCACGGGACGCGGCGGACAGGGCGTCGGTGGCCCGCAGGCCCCCTGCGACGAAGCGCTCCAGCTCGGACGCGCCCTGGTGCATGCCCTGGGACGCGTCCGCCAGCGCGCTGGCCGAGGTGCGCAACGAGTCGGTGACCCGGGCGAGCGCCGTCACCTGGCCGCCGATCTGCTCCACGGTGCTGAGCAGCGGCCGGCGCAGCTCGGTGATGTGAATGGCGGTCGCCATCTGGTTGGCGAGGGTGCTGAGCGCCAGCAGATCCTTGGCGCCATAGGCGTGGCGCTTGGGATGGTCCACCTCGACCGTGCCCAGGAGCTCGTCCCCGAAGCGGATCGGGTGGATGACGAGGCTCCCGATCTGCGGCATCGGCCGCTGCACCCGCGGATCCTTGCGAACATCCTTGACGATCACGGTTTTGCTGGTGGTCATCGCTTCCAGGCGGAACTGGGTGATCTCGTCCGGCGGATCGCCCCGGCCCGGCCGCCCCAGCGCGCCGCGATAGGTCAGCGCCGGCCCGTCGGCCGTTGCGCGATAGATCCGGAAGTCCCCCCAATCGATCAGCCGGTACGCCAACCGCTCGATCTGATCAAACGACCCCTGCAACGTCGCGTTGCTGGCGATGGCCGCCTCCATCAGGTGAACCTTGTTCAGGTCCTCGGCACCGATCGCCTCTTCCAGAATGCGCCGGGTGAGCAGCCCGAACAGCCCCAGCGCGAAGCCCACGGTGATCCAACCGACGGGGGCCAGGACCCTGAGCGAGCCGACCACCACCACGGTGGCGGCGAGGGTCAGGAGATAGCTGATGATCTCCCAGCGGAGAATGAGGATCTTCTCCGCGTGCTCCAGCTTGTCGCGGATCAGCAGGGTGAAGTAGAACAGGCTCCGCCCGGCGAAGAAATAGAAACAGACGAAGATCGCGGCGGCGGGCAGGAAGTCGAGCGAGAGGTCGGGCGCGCCGCTCGCCGCCAGCACCGCGGCGTAGGGGCCGTAGGCGGAGAGGAAGGCGAGCACCTCGCGTCCGGCATTGATCAGTCCGGCGCGGGGAAGCTTCCTGAGCCAGAGCACATCGGAGGTGAAGGTGCCGATCAGGAGCGCCAGCACCACCGGACTGGGACCGACACAGATCCCGCCGACCAGGGCCGGGACGCCGGTCTGGGTGAGGTAGGAATACTTGCTCAGCCGGACGGGCGCGGCGCGCAACGCGAGCACCGTCAGCGTGAGCAGCAGGACCGCGATCGGCTGATCCAGCCAGCGGAGGTCGACGGCCAGGGCGGCGGCCGCCACGATGAGGCCTCCGGTCGAGAGCACCCGGGCGTAACGATCGAGCATTCGCTGAACGTCCAGCTTCATGAGTGCCCACCACCCCCGTTCAGCGCGGCCCGCAGACTGCTGAGGAAGTCGGCGGCCGCATCGACGCCCCCGGTACCGAGGATCTCCACCAGGGCGCTCCCGACGACGACGCCGTCGGCCACGCGGGAGACCGCACTGGCCTGGGCCGGAGTCGAGATGCCGAACCCGACCGCCACCGGCAGCGCGCTGGCGGCACGCACCTGCGCGATCGACCCTTCCAGCCCCGCGGCCAGCGATGCCGTCGCGCCGGTGACACCGAGCCGAGCGATCAGATAGATGAAGCCCTCCGCGCCCTCCACCGCCCGGGCCATGCGCTCCGGGCGGGTGGTGGGCGCCACCAGACGAATGAGGTCGAGTGGACTCCGCTGGACCGCCCGCTCCACCGGAGGATCGCTTCCGGCGGGAAGATCGGTCAGCAGCAGCCCGGCGATGCCCAGCGCGTCGGCCGCCGCCAGGAAGCGGTCGATCCCGTAGCGGAGGATCGGATTCAGGTAGCTGAAAACCACGACCGGCCGGGACAGCCTGGCGCGGCCGATCAGCTCCAGGGTGCCCGCCAGCGTCATGCCTTGCCGCAGCGCCTCGAAGGTCGAGCGCTGGATGGTGGGCCCGTCCGCCAGCGGATCGCTGAACGGCACTCCCACCTCCAGGATGTCGGAGACCCGGTCCGCCGCCCGCAACGCCTGGAGACTCGCCTCGGGCGTGGGATAGCCGGCGGTGAGGTAGGGGATCAGCGCGCGGCGCTGGGCGGCTCGGAGTGCCGACCAGACCGGCGCCAGCCTCGATTCAGACAAAGTAGTCGCCGACCGTCAGTCCGTAGCGCCCAGGATTGGTGACTTTCACGATCGACCGCCGGAAGGCGCCACTCTCATCCTGCTCGGCCAGATTGACCAGCTGGCCGGGTGGCGGCACGGTGCCGCCGTCGATATCGATGGCCAGCCGGACCAACGGCCGGTGGAGCTGCTGCCCTTCGGGATTGGGGGCCGCCACGATACCCACCTCGAGGGTATCGAAGATGACGCAGGTGCCGACCGGATAGATGCCGATCAGATTGATCAGCGCCTTCACCAGCACGATGTCGTAGCCCCGCTTGGGATTGTCCCACATCTCCTTGAGGACTTGGTCCGGCTCGATCGGGATGGTCTGGTAGCTGCGGCGGGTGGTCGCGGCGTCGAAGCCGTCGGCCACGGCCACGATCTTGGAGAAGATGCCCAGCGTCCGCGGCCGGATCGACTTGGGGTAGCCGGTCAGGTCGGTCTTCATGTGATGCTCGTGCGCCACCAGAATGGTGCGGTAGGGCAGCTCGTCGTGCGACCGCATACCGAACAGGGTGAGCGCGCCGAGCCACGGGTGGGCCTGCATGATGCGCCACTCGACCTCATCGAGGCCGCTGGTCTTGTTGAGGATCTCCACCGGCACCCGGGCCTTGCCCACGTCGTGCAGCAGGGCGGTCATGCCCAGGTCGTAGAGCTGCAGCCGGGTGAGCCCCAGCTTCTTGCCCAGCGCGACCGAGAAGATGCACACATTTACCGAGTGGGTGAAGGTGTATTCGTCGTAGTCGCGAATGGTGGTGAGGCCCACCAGCGAGGTCTCGTTGTTCAGCACCTGATCGACGATGAGCTGGACCGCCCGCTTCACCCGCTTCACGCTGGTGGCCCGCCCTAGCCGGACCCCTGTGATCACGTCCTTGGTGACCGCCACGCCCTGGGAATAGATCCGCTTGGCCGCTTCCCGGGACTGTTCTGCGTCGGGATCGGTGTGGCTGGCCCGCTCGATCTCCAGGCCGGTGACACCGCCGGCGGCCAGCCGCTCGAACAGCTCTTCGAAGCGGTCGCCCGGCTCGCCCCGCTCCGAGAGGCTCAGGAAGAGGCTCAACAGGATCTGCCACTCCCGGCGCTCGCTGCCGTGCACCCGCAAGGCACCGATATCGAACGCCCGCAGCATGGCCAGGATGTGGCTGAAGGAGGCGTAGTTGTCGAGCTCGAGCCGAAGGCGGGTGGAGTTCACGAAGATGAAGTCGCCGGCCAGCCGGATCTCCAGCTCGATCTCACTCCTGAGTAGCGCGCGGGTGGTGTTGTCGAGGTCGCTCAGGGACTTCTGAACCGTCGCGTTCTCCAGGGGATACAGCTTGAGGCTGCGCAGCGCGGTGTAGAGCGCGAGCAGCAGTGAGCGGCCGCCCTGACGCAGCTGTCCGTCGTCGCCTGGGGCGCCGGTGGCCAGCTCGATCGGGCTGCTCACTTCTTAGCCTCTCGCAGCGCGCGATTGACCGCATTCCGAACCACCAACTCCTTGTCGTCCTGGGCCCGCTGCAGGACCTCCCGGGCTTCGGCAGTCTTCAATCGTCCCAGCGCTATTGCGGCGCACGCGCGAGTCTCCGGCGGCTCTTTCATCCGCAGCAAGCCACGCTCGAGCAGGAGCGCGCTGAGGGGCTTCAGCGCATTGGCGCCCGCAATGGAGCCATAGGCTTCGAAGAAGGCCATTTTCTCCGTCAGATCCATGTCCTTGATCGCCTTACCCAGGACAAGGGCTTCGATGCGCCGGAGCGCGCCCTTGTAGCCGCGAGAACCAGCCGCCCGTACCGCGGCCAGCCTCACGTTTCGATCTTTGTCTTCGATGGCTTTGTCGACCACCGACATCGCGCCGGGGGTGCCGAGCAGTCCCAGCGTTTGGACCACAGCAAGGCGGATAGCAGGATCAGGATGATTGATGGTCTCTGCCAGCCCCTGAACAGCCTGATGCAGACCCAGCCGGCCACACAGGGTGACCATTCCGAGCAACGCCGGTGACTCCGGCTCTTTGAGGATTCGCTGGACCTCGGCCGGATAGCTGTGCGCCAACCGATCGACCACCTCCTCCAGCATTTTGCGCAGCGGGTCGGAGGTGAGATTCGGCAACCAGCCTACCAAGGGCTCCAGGGCAGTCGCCCGAAGCTCGCGCAGCACCTCGGCGGCATGGGTATCCACGCCGAGATGGCTCGCCTCGTCGAGGGACTGCAGCAGCTGTCCCACGATGGCCGGCTCGCTCAGCTTGGTGACAAAGACCTCGAGCCGCTCGGTGAGCTCCGGCTGCAGCTGCACCGCCTTGTCCCGGAGCAGCTTGGATTCCCGGAGCACCGCAGCAGCGCTGCGATAGTCGCGGGCGTTCAGAAGATTAGGGAACAGGCGCTCGAGAGCTCGGAGGATCTCCTGACGGACATTCAGATCCGCATTGATCTCGAACAGGTCGAACAGGATGTTGAACGCGCTGCCTCGGACGTCTCGCTGATATTCCTCCTCCAGCTCCCGAGCCAGGTAGCTGATTTCCGCTTCATCCAGGAAGTAGAGTGTGGAGTCGACGTCGTCGATCTCGATCAGGCTCTTGGCCCTTGCGGGGGCCTCCTCGGCGACTCGTGCCTTTCGGTCGGAGGGAGTCATACCCTGAGCCGCCGACTGGCCGATGGCCTGAGGCATCGCCGTGCCACCGCCCTCGCCGGTGAAGAAATCGATGAAGCGATACTCGATGAACTCGAACTCGTGCTCCCAGAGGAGGGTCGGCAAGTCGTC
>DATAOI010000118.1 GCA_036265815.1 Gemmatimonadales bacterium | reverse complement strand
GAAGCCCTGGATAGCCGGCTGATTGCAGTTGCTCTCGGTACCGCCCTGATGGCTGCTGCTGACCGGTGGCTATGGCCGTCGCTCGATCCGGAGCCGTATGAGCGCCGGCTCGCCCTGACTGCGGACTCGCTGGAGAGGTATCTGAGCCGGATCCGGCCTCTGATGGATGGGTCGAGCGTCGCTGAGAGCTCTCTTACCGAGGCTCGCGAAGATGTCCTTCGCACTGCGCTCGCTTGGGCGCCGTGGGCACTGCCACCCGAACAGCGGCCGAGCAGCCCCTTCCGCCACGACCGTGCGTTGCTCGCCTGTGCGGGCCTGCTGCGGATGCTGGTCCGTCGCACCCGGGCGGTGGAGGGCGCGCTTCGCAGCCCGGACGCGCCGACCGGTCCGCGTCGGGGTGCGTACGTACTTGACGCCGTTCACGAGGCTGTTGTGGCGTGCGGAGTCGCCCTCTCGGGAGCCCAACCGCCTCCGGATGTCGAACCCCTCCGGGCGGCGAACCGCCAGCATGCCGACCAGCGATTGTCTCGGCTGCACGATGTAGTCCAGGCGGAGGCGCTCATTGATGCGCGACTCCGCCTCGGGAGCGACCTCTCCGAGCTCGGCGAATCGGCCGACCTTGTCGTCCAATCCGTACGCGCGGTGCGTGATGCCCCTACTCCGTCTCCGGAGCCGGCTGGCGAGCTGGGGTCTCTCTCCTCGCCGCTCTGGTTCGTCGGCGAATCGACGCTTGCGCTGTCGCTGCAGCGCGCACGGGGGCATTTCACGCCGCGTTCGGTCGTGTTCCAGAACGCTGTGCGGCTGGCACTGGGCCTTGCTGTAGCGCGTTACCTCGCCGGTAGCATCGACCTCTCGCACGGGTCCTGGGTGCTGCTAGCCACGCTGACTTTGATGCGGACAACCGCCAGCGCCACCCGGTCGGCGATGTGGCCGGCGTTCCTCGGAACGCTCGCCGGAGCGCTGCTCACCGGCGGGCTTCTGCTTGTCTTCGGGCAAGAGCCTGACGTTTTCACGGTGCTGATGCCGATCGCATTCTTCGCCAGCTTCAGCCTCGGGCCCCTTGCCGGTCCGTTCGTCGGCCCCGCGGCTGGTCAATTCTTCATGACGTTGGCGGTCGCTGCGCTGTTCGTTCAAGTTGCACCGGCAACCTGGCAGCTTGCGGAGGCACGCCTGATCGACGTCGTGTTGGGGGGAGTCGTCGGGTCGCTGGTCGGCCTGCTCGTATGGCCGCGCGGTGGGTCGGGCGAAATCACCAGGGCCGTCGCTAATACGCTGCACTCTGCCAGCGAGCACATCCTGACGACCACACGATTTCTCACCGGATCTGAGAGGTCGCAGCTGGAATCGACGTTTCGCCGAACTTTGCAGGAGTTCCAACTGGCCGGCGAATCTCTGACACAGAGCATGACCGAGGCGGGTGGCGAGCGAAACGGGGAGCGCTGGGAGGCGTTCGTGCGGGCGGGGCAGCGCATCCTGCATGGTAGTTACGTCCTATATCGCAACTACCGTGATCCAAGACCGCTCCCCTGGCAAGACATGACGGCGATCCTTCACAATCTCGGTGGCGCTACCGCGCAGGCCGCCGAGGCCGTCTCCGAGGAAGTCCAGCGGGCAGGCACCGGGCAGCTTCTAGCCGTACCGACACGAACCGACGAAATACACGGGTGGTTGATCGCCATCGTCAAAGGCGCCGAACCTACGTCGGACACGCTGCGCGTCCTCGACACCCGGACCTGGCTCCTCGACGTCGCCACCGACCTCTCGGAGATCGTCGGTGACCCTCGTGATGACATCGACCCGTCGCACGGCCAAGGTCCTGCTGACAAAAGGAAACGTGAGTTCTGATCTCTGATTCGACGTAGCCTGACCCCCCAGCCATGGTCGTCACCCGGGTCTTGCTTGCAAAGTGGCGGAGCGGGCCTCGTTGAGCGTCGTTCC
>DATAOI010000117.1 GCA_036265815.1 Gemmatimonadales bacterium | reverse complement strand
GACGAGCGTCGTGCAAGAGCTTGTAGATCGAGTTCCGCGTTGCGCCCCCTCGGTGCACCAGGTCCTCGAGCGGCACGCCGTCGGCGACCACTGCCTGCAGTGTCCGCCGCTGTCGCTCACTCAGATCGGCGTCCATCACTGCCTGGATGATCGTCCACGCCTCGGCCTGGCGCGCCTCCTGCTCCGGGTCGCGGGGGAGGGGCTCGGGGGCCGGGAGCCACGCGCGGCCCCGCATGGCGAGTAATCCGTCGAGCGATACGTGGTTCCGCGCCTCGCGGCGGGCGGCACCCGACGCCATGTTGATCGCAAACCTGTACGCCCAGGTCGTGAAGCGGCTGTCGCCGCGAAAATCGGGGAGACGTCCCAGGATCGCCAGCAGCGCGTCCTGCGCACAGTCTTCGGCGAGCTGGTCGAGGTCGAACGAATGGTGCGCCCGATGCCCACGGCTGCGCTGGAGGCCGTGGCGGGCGGAGCGCACCAGGTAGGCCCGCAACGCGCCCAGCGCAGCCGCCTGCTCCTCGCCACCCCCCCGTAGCTCCCGCACCCAGTCGCTATTCGTCCTCACCCTCGCCTCGGCCCACACGGCTCGGACTCCTCCCGGCGGATTCCCGTACCGCGATTCGGCGAAGCACGAACCTGGCTCGAGCGCCTCCGACCGCCCCCGTGTGACGCTTCCACCGATCATGAGTGGACACCCGGACCGGATTAGGGCGTCGTCAAGAGAAGCGACGGTCGCGTTAGGAGGACAAAAGAATCGGCGTTAGGAACGGGTGAGCGCGCGGGGCCGATGAGCTGGCCGTGTGGCTGCGGATCAATCCACGGTGAGCCGGTATCCGACGCCCGGCTCGGTCCGGAGGTAGCGAGGGCGCGCCGGGTCGGCCTCGATCTTGCGCCGGAGCTGGAGCATGAAGACCCGCAGATAGTTCGCCTGGTCGTCGTGATTCGGCCCCCAGACCTCCCGGAGGAGCTGTTGGTGGACGACGACGAGGCCGGCGTGCCGCACGAGGGTCGCCAGGAGCCTGTACTCGGTCGGCGTCAGGTGGACCTCCGCCCCATCCACCGAGACTCGGCGGCGCATCAGATCCACCCGGAGGGCGCCGACGGCAAAGACCGGCTCCGCCCGCTGCTGGCTGGCAAGGGCCGCGTGGCGGAGCACCGCGCGCAGGCGGGCCAGCAGCAGCCCGACCCCGAAGGGCTTGCTCACGTAATCGTTCGCGCCCAGGTCGAGCGCCTTGATCATATCGCCCTCCTGATCCCGGGCCGAGAGGACGATGATGGGGACCGTACTCCATTCGCGCACGCGGCGGATGATCTCGAGCCCGTCGAGGTCCGGGAGCCCCAGGTCGAGGATGATGACGTCGGGCTGACGCGTGGCCGCCTCGGCCAGGCCATCCTGACCGGTCGCGGCCTCATGGAAGCGATACCCCAGGCTCTCGAGCGCGGCCCGCAGGAAACGCCGCATCTGTGGCTCGTCGTCGATCACGACCACCGTCGGCCCCTTGGCGGGCTCGCCGCTCGGGCCTGATGAGGACGCCCGCACCCCGGGTCGCATCGCCTCAACCATGGGGGGCCTCGATATCTGCCGGCACTGATTCCATGGGCAAGGTGAAGCGGAACACCGCGCCTCCATCCGGTCCGTTCTCCGCCCAGATGCGGCCGCCGTGAGCGTCGATGATGCCTCGGCAGATCGCGAGTCCCAGCCCGGCGCCCTGCCGGGGACCAGATGCGCCCCGATGAAACTTCTCGAAGACCCGCTCTTCGTCGCCGGGATCGAGTCCCGGCCCCCGATCGGCCAGTTGCACCGTGACCACGCCGTCACTCACGAATGCCGAGAGCTCCAGTGGGCTCTCCGATCCGGTGTACTTGATCGCGTTGTCCAGCAGATTGATCAGGACCTGCTCGATGAGCACGTCGTCGATGAGAACGAGAGGCAAGTCATGCGGGAGACTGGTCGTCAGGGATCGGCCGCGGAGGCGCCGCTCCATCCGGGCGAGTGCGGCGCCGACCACGTCCTCGAGTGGCTGACGCGCTTTGCGCGCCTGGATGCCCGACTCGAGCCGGGTCATGTTCAGGAGGTTGTCCACGAGCCTGGCCAAGCGCTCCGCCTCTTCGTAGATCGACTCCTTCAGCTCCCGTTGGGTCTCCGGATCGAACTCCTCGTGTCGCCAGAGGAGACTGGACGCGGCCAAGGTGATCGTGGCCAGTGGAGTTCTCAGGTCATGGGATATCGAGCTGAGCAGTGAGCTGCGCAGCCGTTCCGTCTCCATGCGGAGGTGGGCCTCGTGAGCCTGCTCCGCGAGCGTCGCGCGCTCCAGCGCCAGCGCGATCTGGCTGGTGAAGGTCTCGAGGAGCAGGAGGTGTCCGCGGTCCAGGAGGCCGCCCGCGTCTCGCGGGACCAGGCTCAGCACGCCGATGGTCCCGCGCGCACCCACTAGCGGCAAGTGGAGCGTTCGCTCGGCGGAGAACGCGCGCGTCCCCAACCCCGCGGCCTCTCCATGCTCGTAGGCCCATCGGCCCGCGGCCAGTTCGCCGGGTTCCGGCCCGCCGGTCTCCGGATATCGCCAGCGCGGCGCCAGCTTCCCCTCGGCGTCGGGAAAAAGCATCATGACACGAGTGCCGAAGACCTCGCCAATATGGCGGAGGGCCACGTGCAGCAGGCTGGGCACGTCCAGGGCGGCGGCCACATCGTGGCTCATGGCATACAGCTGCTCCGCCGCTCGCCGCCGCCATTCGGCATCCTCGTACGATCGGATCTTCTCGATCGCGATCGCTCCCATCTGGGCCAGATGCACGAGGATCGATTCGTCCGCCTCGGTGAATTCGCCCGCGTCCTTGTCGGAGAGCTGGATCAGCCCGATGTTGCGGCCGTCGACGCCGATCAGCGGCACGGCGAGCCAGCCGCGTAGCGGCGGATGCGCGCCGGCAGCCTTGCTGAAGCCCCGCCACGCCGGGTGCGATTCGAGCTGGGCCTGGGTCAGGCGCATGGGACGGTTCGCCTCGCACACGAGGCGGTACACCCCGGACCCGTCCGGCTTCTGGGCGAAGTCCCGCCACGCCGCATACTTGTCCGACAACGCGACCGCGTGGATCGCGTGTCCCCAGTCCTGGTCGGTGCTCAGGCCGGAGATGGCCAGGTGGCAATCGATGATCTGACGCGCCCTCTCGGTCAGGATCTCGAGGGTCTCGTCGACGCTGAGGGTCGAGCTCACCGCCAGCGCCGCCGCGGCCAGGCCCTGGAGCTGGGCGACCTGCACCGCGCGCGCGGCCGCGGCGGCCGCGGCGGCCTCCCGCTCGTACTGGCGTACCGCGACGGCGTGTTGCCGGAGGCGTGCCGAGCGGCTGCTGATGATGGCCGCGACCGCCACGACGACGGCGAGCGCGAAGAGATGTTCCACGTCCGAGATCGCGAAGCGGAACCGAGGCGGGATGAACAAGAAGTCGAAGACGAGCACGCTCAGCACCGCGGTCACGATCGATGGACCTCGCCCGAGGTGGGTGGCGACGCCCACCGTCCCGATGAGGTAGATCATCAACAGGTTGCTGAGCGTGAAGTAGGACGCCATGTCCCAGGCGAGAATGGTGCAGAAGCCGACGACGCCCGCGCCCTGAGCGTAGGCGGGCCAGCTCCGGGGGTGCGCCAGCGAGCGGGTGACAGGCCTCGCCGAGGTGTCGTCGGGTGAGGGCTGGTTCAACTCACGCGGTTCTGCGCCCATCGATGCGGAAGCATAGCAGACCGAGCGGACCGCATCCATAACGCTTTCCTAATGCGGGTTCCTTCGCCTTCTTAACGCGAATGGCTTCCTTCTTGATGAGGTGCTCATTCAATCGACTGGTAGCGTGTCGAGCGGTGCCTCGCGACGGATCGACGATCGACGAAAGGGAGCGGTTCCTACAGGGAGCGATGCTATGGCGCGTCAAGGCGAGCTGAACGATCGCGGTGGGTCTCCATGGGCGGTGGTACTCGCGGGCGGCGAGGGGGTCAGGTTACGGTCACTTGTTCGCCGCCTGTGCGGCGACGAGCGCCCCAAGCAGTTCGTCCCTCTGCTGGGGCCACGAACGCTCCTGCGTCAGACACTGGACCGCGTTGGGTTGGCCATTCCTCCCGAGCGGACGGTCGTGGTGGGTCTCGAGAGCCATGGACGATATCTGGCGGCGGAATGTGCCGAACGACCGGCTCCGCATCTCCTCACGCAGCCGACGGACCGCGGGACCGCCGCCGCAATTCTGTTCGCCGCGCAGTGGATCGAGGCCCGGGACCCATCGGCAACAGTCGTGTTCTGTCCTTCGGACCACTTCATTCCGGAGGAAGTCGAGTTCATGGAGCGGGTGATCGAGGTGGCGAGGTTCGTCGAGCGGCAGCGGGACTGGATGGTCCTGCTCGGGGCGGAGCCGACCCAACCGGAGACGGAGTATGGCTGGATCGAGCCCGGGGAATCCGTGGGCGCGGCCGGGGACGGCCTCATCTACCGCATCCGGCGGTTCCAGGAGAAGCCTTCGAGCGAAGCCGCGGAACGATTGTTCACGAAGGGGTGTCTGTGGAACACGTTTGTCTTTGTCGCCCGGGCTTCCGTGGTGCTCGCCGCGGGGCGGGAGTGCGTGCCGAGCATGGCCGACCGGCTGGCCCGCCTCTCGTCGTTCCGGGGTACCGCCCATGAAGCATGGGCGGTCCGCCAGGCGTACGCTCTTGCGCCGGCGGCCAACTTCTCGCGGTCCATTCTGGAGGCGTGCTCACAGCCTCTTGCCGTCGTGAAGATGCCGGGTCTCACGTGGTGCGATCTCGGCAGCCCCGGCCGCGCCCTGAAGACGATGGCCGAACGGGGAATGGCGGTTCCGCGGCATGCCGCCGCCACCGCGTGACCGCGGAGAGGAGCACGTCATGGTGCAGGCGGGCAAGTGGACCATCCGTCGCCCGGATGAAATCAAGTCGGCCGGGCATGTAGGCCGGTGGGCCGTCGTGGTCGGGGAAGGAGAAGACCGTCGGCCCGGAGCGCGAACGCGGTTACGCGAGACCCTGGAGGGAATTGGACGAGTCATTCCGCCGGAGCGCACGCTCGTGGTTGGCCTACCGGGCCATGCTCGAGACCAGGCGAGCCATGTCGACGAGGAGGGGGGCCCCCACGTGCTCGATGAGCCGGATGATCGAGGGACCGGGGCCGCCGTGCTCCTCGCCGCCCTGTGGATCGAGGCGCGGGAGCCCCGGGCAACGGTGGTGTTCCTTCCTTCGGATCGCGTCATCGGGGAGGAAGGGGTGCTCATGGCGCGCGTGGCGGAGATGGCGGACTTCGTGGAACGGCAGCCGGGGTGGATGATCCTGCTTGGCGTGCCACCGCGCGGGTCCGACACGGAGCGTGGCTGGATCGAGCCTGGTCAACGTGTCGGCTGGGCGGGCCCCAGTGCCGTCTACGGCATCCGACGATTTCATGATGGGCCCTCGGTCGCGGACGGGCAGTTGGCCAGCGGGTGTCTCTGGAACACCTGGGTCTGGGCGGCTCGTCCCGGTGTGGTTCTCGCCGCGGGCCGCGAATGCGCGCCGAGCCTCTACGAGCGCCTGGTCCAACTGCCGGCCTTCTGGGCGGGTCAGCACGAGCGGTGGGCGCTGCACCACGCGTACGCCCTCGCCCCGGCGGTGGACTTTTCGCGAGCCATTCTGGAGACGTGCTCACTACCACTTGCGGTCTTGAAGGCACCCTGAAGGGGAGCCGGTGATGCTCAGGAGCGTGAACGCTCTGAGGGGATTTACGATCGGGGCGACCGACGGCGACGTTGGACGCGTCGAGGCGTTCTATTTCGACGACACGTCCTTTACGATCCGGCACCTGGTGGTCGACACCGGCGGCTGGCTGGGGGGCCGGAAGGTCCTCATCTCGCCGAGGGCACTGGGTGACATCGACTGGGATGACCGGCGTATCGACGCCGCGTTGACGAAGGCCCAGGTCGAGAAAAGTCCGGACATCGACACGGACCGGCCGGTGTCGCGGCAGCAGGAGATCGAGTACTACCGGTATTACGGGTATCCATCGTACTGGAGTGGGCCGTACCTGTGGGGCGGCTATCCCTTCCCCGTCGTGTCTCCGGGCCGGTCGGCCACCCTCGAGCACGAGCGGCGCTGGGAGTGGGGGCCTCAGGAGAGCGGCGATCCGCATCTCAGGAGCTCGGCCGCCGTGATCGGCTACCACATCGCGGCCACGGACGGCGATATCGGACATGTCGAGGATTTCCTGGTGGACGACGAGACGTGGTGTATCCGCTACATGGTCGTGGACACGAGCAACTGGTGGTTCGGCAGGAAGGTGCTCGTGTCGTCGGAGTGGATCACCCGCGTGGATTGGAGCGAGTCCCTGTTGCGGGTCGACATGACACGCGAGAAGGTCAAGAACAGCCCGGAGTACGACTCGTCAGGTCACGTGCAGCGCGAGTACGAGAGGCGCCTGCACGACTACTACGGCCGGCCGGGCTACTGGAGTGAGCGGAGAGGCGAGGCGAATCCGAAGGCACGGTAGTGACGTGCCTCGACGAGGACGGATGGTGGCCACGCGATCGGCGTTCATCCTGGATCTGGAAGGCCAGCGCCGGGTGTGGGCCTGGCTCACGACGGTGGATCACAAGCGCATCGGAGTGCTCTACGGCACCACCGCCTTCGCCTTCTTCCTTCTCGGTGGTCTCGAGGCGTTGCTGATGCGCACTCAGCTCATCAGGCCGGACAACACGCTGGTGAGGGCCCAGACCTACAACGAGCTGTTCACCATGCACGGGACCACCATGATCTTCCTGGCCGTGATGCCGCTGTCCACGGCCTTCATCAACTTCGCGGTCCCGCTCCTCCTGGGCGCACGGGATGTCGCGTTCCCGCGTCTCAACGCGCTCAGCTACTGGATCTTCCTCGCGGGCGGGCTCCTCCTCAACGCGAGCTGGCTCCTCGGTGCCGCCCCGGACGCGGGCTGGTTCGGCTATGCGAACCTCACGTCGGCGCAGTTCTCTCCCGGGCTCAACGTCGACTTCTGGATGCTGGGCATCCAGATTCTCGGCATCTCCTCGATCCTGGGCGCCCTGAACTTCGTGGTGACCATCATCAACATGCGGGCCCCGGGCATGACCCTCATGCGCATGCCGGTGTTCGTCTGGATGGCCCTGGTCACGCAGTTCCTGGTGCTGCTGGCCTTCCCGGCGCTGACCGTGGGCCTCATCCTCCTCATGTTCGACCGCTTCTTCGGCACGCTCTTCTTCGTCCCGGCCGCGGGCGGCGACCCGTTGCTCTGGCAGCATCTCTTCTGGATCTTCGGCCACCCCGAGGTCTACATCCTGATCCTGCCGGCCATGGGGATCACCTCCGAGGTGATCCCCACGTTCGCCGGCAAGCCCCTGTTCGGCGCCCCGATGGTGATCTACTCCGGCATCCTCATCGGCTTTCTGTCCTTTGGCGTCTGGAGCCATCACATGTTCGCGGTGGGTCTGGGGCCGGTGGCCGACGCCGCCTTCTCGTCGGCCAGCATGCTGATCGCCGTTCCCACCGGCGTGAAGATCCTGAACTGGCTCGCGACGCTCTGGGGGGGCCGCCTCCGATTCAAGACCCCGCTCTGCTTCGCCCTGGGCTTCGTCGGCATGTTCACCATGGGGGGGCTCTCCGGGGTCATGCATGCCTCGCCGCCGGTGGACCTGCAGCAGACCGACAGCTACTTCGTGGTGGCCCACATTCACTACGTGCTGTTCGGCGGCTCCATCTTCAGCCTCGTCGCGGGCGTGTACTACTGGTGGCCGAAGATCTTCGGCCGGGCGCTGGACGAGCGCCTGGGCCGGTGGCACTTCGGGCTCATGTTCCTGGGTTTCAACCTGGCGTTCTTTCCCATGCACTACCTGGGGCTCATCGGGATGCCGCGCCGGATCTACACGTACGCGCCGGATCTCGGCTGGACCTTCTGGAACCTTGCCTCCACGATCGGGGCGTTTCTCATCGCCCTGTCCTTCGTCGTCTTCCTCGTGAACGTGGTCAAGACCACGCGCTCGGCCGGGCCGGCCGGGGCTGATCCCTGGGACGGCCGGACGCTCGAGTGGTCCATTTCCTCGCCACCGCCACCCTGGAACTTCAGCCGGATCCCGATCGTGCGCGACCGGGATGAGCTCTGGCTGCGCAAGCATGGGGACGAGGCGGGCCGCCGGCTTCCTGCCGAACCGCTTCCTGCCGAGCCCCAGCTCGAGCCCATCCACATGCCACGGCCATCCTTCTGGCCGATCCTCCTGGCCGGGAGCCTGCTCGTCATGGTGGGAGGCCTTGTCATCGGCATCGAGCCGGTCGTGATCGGCGGCATGCTGACCCTCTACTGCATCGCCCGCTTCGCGCTCGAGTACCACCGGAGGCCCTCGGGCTACGAGGTCCTGCCGCCGTTGGCACACGAAGCAGGCGTTCGCGGCACGGAGGGATGATGGTGGTCGTCTTGCGCGGGCATCCGTCGAGCGGCGGTCCCGGGATCGAGCCCCGCTGGACACGGAGCGACAAGCACGGGGTGGGGACCGCCTACTCGGCGGTGAGCCGGGTCTGGTTCACCGTGTCCAAGGGCATCCTCAACGAGGTCTACTATCCGACCATCGATCGGCCCCAGATTCGCGATCTGCAATACCTCGTCAGTGACGGGACCACCTTCTTCCGCGACGAGCGCCATCTGGACAACACCCACGAGTACCTGGCCGCCGACACGCTGGGCTATCGCATCACCAATGTCGATCCCCGGCGGCGCTATCGCATCGTCAAGGAGGTCATCGCCGACCCGCATCGGCCCTGTGTGCTCGTCCACACGCGGCTGGAGGCGGAGGACGACGTCCTCGCCCGGTTGCGCCTCTACGCCCTGCTCGCGCCGCACCTGGATGGCGGCGGCCGGGGCAACAGCGGGAACGTGGTGGCCACCAGCTGGGGCAAGGTGCTGGCCGCGCACAAGGGCGGTACCTGGCTCGTGCTGGGCGCCTCGGTCCCGTTCCGGCGATGCTCGTGCGGCTACGTGGGGACGACCGACGGCTGGCAGGACCTGGCTCACGACTTCCGCATGGACTGGGAGTTCGACTGTGCGCCCGATGGCAACATCGCTCTGACCGGCGAGCTCGACATCCGACAGAGCCGGGAGTTCGTGCTGGCGCTGGCCTTCGGCGACACCCTGCACCACGCCCTCGTCACGATGACGCAGGCCCTGGCGACGCCATTCTCCGGGCACCGTGTGCGCTTCGTCGAGCAGTGGCAGCGCGCCAGCCGTCACCTGCTGCCGTTGACGGAGAAGGCGACGGGGGACGGCGGGCGCCTCTACCACGTGAGCCACGGCGTGCTCCTGGCGCACGAGGACAAGACCTACGATGGGGCCGTGATCGCGTCGTTGAGCATTCCATGGGGCGAGTCCGCGAGCGACGACAACCTGGGGGGCTACCATCTGGTCTGGCCCCGGGACATGTGCCACAGCGGCACCGCGTTGCTCGCCGCCGGCGGCAAGGAGGTGCCGCTCCGCGCCCTGATCTATCTGGCCTCCGCCCAGAACGAGGACGGCGGCTTCTACCAGAACTTCTGGATCAACGGCGAGCCGTACTGGCGCGGTACCCAGCTCGACGAGACGGCCTTCCCGATCTTGTTCGCCTGGCGGTTGCACGAAGCCAAGGCGCTCCAGGACTTCGACCCGTATCCGGTCGTGCTGAAGGCGGCCGCTTATCTCATCCACCATGGCCCGGTCACCCCGCAGGAGCGCTGGGAGGAGAACAGCGGGTACTCGCCCTCGACCCTGGCCGTCCAGATAGCCGCCCTCATCTGTGCCGCGGCCTTCGCGCGGGAGCGGGGCCACCCGGCCACCGCGCACTACCTCGAAGAGTACGCCGACTTTCTCGACGCCCACCTCGAACGGTGGACGGTGACCACGGACGGATCGCTGGTCCCGAGCATTCGCCGCCACTTCATCCGCATCCATCCGGCGGACGTCCGCGATCCCCAACCTGACGAGGACGCCAACCACGGGCTCCTGGATCTGCGCAACCAGCCGCCCGGGGCGCCCACCGCATTTCCGGCCAAGGACATCGTGGATGCGGGGTTCCTCGAGCTGGTCCGCTACGGCATCCGCAAGCCGGGGGACCCGCTGATCGAGGATTCACTCCGCGTGGTGGACGCGATCCTCCGGGTAAACACCCCGTTCGGCCCCTGCTGGCGACGCTACAACCACGACGGCTACGGGCAGCGGGAAGATGGCGGGCCCTATCAGGGATGGGGATACGGACACGCCTGGCCGCTGCTCACGGGAGAGCGGGGGCACTACGAGCTGGCGGCCGGGCGCGACGTAGGGCCGTTCATCCGGGCCATGGACGGGTTTGCCACGCAAACGTGCTTGCTGCCCGAGCAAGTGTGGGCGTTGCCGGATCGTCCCGGGGCCCACATGAGCTTCGGCCGCCCTACCGGAGGCGCCATGCCGCTGGCCTGGGCGCATGCCGAGTACATCCAGCTGGTGCGCTCCGCCGCGGACGGCCAGGTCGTCGGCCTGATCTCGGCCGTCGCCGACCGTTACCGCACCCGCCGGACGGTGCCGCGGTTGGAGATCTGGACATTCAACCGGCAGGTGCGCTCGGTATCGACCGGAGGCACCCTGCGGATCCAGGCGGCCTCCTCGTTCCGGTTGCGGTGGACCGGCGACGAATGGCAGCGCGCCCAGGACACGGACTCCACGCCCATCGATACCGGCCATCACTACGTGGACATCCAGGTGCCGCCGGCGCAGAGGGCTCCGGTCCGCTTCACCTTCTTCTGGACGGTAGCAGGACGCTGGGAAGGGCGGGATTTTCAGGTGGGAACGGTGCCGCCATGACCAGTAAGGGAGAATCGGAGCCATGATCCGATTGAAGCGAGTCTACGAGAAGCCTTCCCGAACGGATGGCCTGCGAATCCTGGTCGATCGCCTGTGGCCGCGCGGTTTGACCAAACAGCGCGCCGCGGTGACATTGTGGCTGAAGGACGTGGCCCCGAGCACGGAGCTGCGCAAGTGGTTCGGCCACGCTCCCGGTAGATGGAAACAGTTTCAAGCCCGGTACCGGAAGGAGCTCCGTGCGAAGAAGGATGCGCTCAGGCTGCTGAGGCAGAAAAGCAAGACGCACACCGTTACCCTGCTCTACGGCGCGCGGGACGAAGAGCACAACGAGGCGCTCGTCCTGAAGAAGGTTCTCGAAGGTCGCAGATGATGCCGGCGTGATCCCATGCGCGTTCGACCCAACACGGTCCTGCTGCTCGTCTCGCTGCTGCTGCTCCCGGTTGCCGCGGCGTACATCCAGTGGGGTACGTTTGGCCTTCCGACGGTGTCGTCCAGCCTCACGTCGATGCTCGAACGGGCGGAGCCTTACGGCTTCCCGGCCTGGCTGCGCATCACCCACTACGTGAACCTGCTATTCCTGGTGCTCCTCATTCGCAGCGGCTTGCAGATCCTCATGGACCATCCCCGGCTGTACGGGAACGTCCACTGCACCCCCGGCACGGAGTGGCTCCGACTCACGCCGATCCAGGTGCCGAAAGATCGCGTCTGGACGGCAAAAGACGATTCTCGGCCTCTTTCGGCCTGGATCGGCTTGCCCGGCCACCGGCACACGGTCGGTATGGCCCGGCACTGGCACTTCCTCAGCGTCTTGTTCTGGGTAGGCAACGGCGTGGCCTTCGTCGCGCTCCTGTTCGGAACCGGGCAGTGGAGGCGGCTGGTGCCGACGTCATGGCGGATCGTACCCGACGCCTGGGCCGTCTTCGTCCACTACGCCACCTTCCACCTGACGCCGGAGCCCAACGGTTTCTACCACTACAACGCGCTCCAGCAACTGGCGTACTTCGGGGTCGTGTTCCTCCTGGCCCCTCTGGCGATATTGACCGGCCCCTCGATGTCCCCGGCCTTCACGGCCCGGTTCACGTGGTACCCGAAGCTGCCCGGCAACCGCCAGGTCGGCCGATCGATCCACTTCCTCGTCATGTGTGCCTTCGTCGTCTTCATCATTGCGCACGTGACCATGGTCGGGCTCACGGACTTCGTCCGGAACATGAACCACATCGTGATGGGGACGGATGACGCCCACCCGATCGGCCTGGACCTCGGCCTGGCAGGGATCGGCGTGGTCGTCCTGCTGAACGGGCTGGCCAATCGGGCGGCGTGGAGGTACCCCCGAGCCGTCCAGCACGCCGCCAAGGCGGTCGTCACGCCGGTCATGGCGTGTCTGCTCGACCGGGCCGCCGCACGGGCCGAGTTCCGTCGCGAGGACGTCTCCCCCTTCTTCTGGGTCAACGGCAAGGTGCCGACCTGCGACGAGTGGACCGCGCTGGTCGCGGGCGATTTCAAGGACTACCGTCTGAAAGTGTACGGCTTGGTGGAGAACCCGGTGGAGCTGTCGCTGGACGACCTCCGGGCGCTGAGAATGAAGACCCAGGTCACGTTGCACCACTGCATTCAGGGTTGGTCGGGCATTGCCGAATGGGGCGGGCTGCCAGTGGCCGAACTGGTCCGGGTGGTCAGGCCAACGCCGTGCGCGAAGGCCGTCGTCTTCTATTCATTCGGCGAAGGAGCGGAGGGCGGCCAATTCTACGGCAGTCTCGCGATCGAAAATGCTCTGCACCCGCAAACCTTGCTGGCCTACGAGATGAACGGCGCGCCGCTCAGCCATCTCCACGGGGCCCCGCTGCGCCTGCGGGTCGAGAACCAGCTCGGCTTCAAGATGGTCAAGTGGGTCCAGGGGATCGAATTCGTCGAGGACGTCAGGTCGATCAATCGAGGCGAAGGCGGCTACAACGAGGACCACGAGTACTTTGGCGAGCTGGCCAGCATCTGACGCCGGCCGCGGGCGCGAGGCGGCCTGTCGCGTCGCGGATCCGGTCGGCGCCCGTCGGAGGCTCGCACCAGCCCCGACCCAGGGAGGTGTCCTGATGAAGGCGACTCAAGAGCTCCATGAGATGGGTCAGAGCCTCTGGCTCGACAACATCACCCGCGGTCTGTTGATGAGCGGTACGCTTCGCCGGTATATCCAGGAGTTCTCGGTGACAGGGCTCACGTCGAACCCCACCATCTTCGATCACGCCATCAAAAACAGTCATGACTACGACGAGGCCATCCGCCGGAAAGGGAAGGACGGGGAGTCGCGCGAATCGCTGTTCTTCGAGCTGGCACTGGAGGACCTGAGACAAGCCGCCGATCTGTTCCGGCCGATCCACGATCAGACGGGCGGCGTGGATGGCTGGGTGTCGCTGGAGGTCTCACCGCTGCTCGCGAACGATACGGCCGGCACCATCACGGCGGTCAAGGAGCTTCACGACCGCGCGGACCGGCCCAATCTCTTCATCAAGATCCCGGGAACTCGGGAAGGTCTCCCTGCCATCGAGGAGGCGACCTTCGCGGGCGTGCCGATCAACGTGACGCTCCTCTTCTCCCGCGAGCAGTATGTCGCGGCTGCCGAAGCGTACCTGCGGGGCATCGAGCGGCGGCTCGCCGCCGGGCTGAAGCCCGACGTCTTCTCGGTGGCCTCGCTGTTCGTCAGCCGCTGGGACGTTGCGGTGATGGGCAAGGCACCTGATGCGCTGCGCGATCGGCTCGGTATCGCGATCGCAAAGCGGACGTACAAGGCGTACCGCGACTTGCTCGACTCGCCGCGCTGGCAGCGCCTGGCGAACGCCGGGGCGCGGGTTCAGCGGCTCCTGTGGGCCAGCACCGGCACCAAGGACCCGAAGGCGTCCGACGTGCTCTACATCACGTCGCTCGCCGCGCCGCTCACGATCAACACCATACCGGAGAGGACCTTGAAAGCCCTCGCGGACCACGGCCGGCTCGGGGCCGTCATGCCGGCCCACGGCGGTGACTGCGAGGAAGTCCTCGCCGAGTTCACCAAGGCCGGCATCGATATCGATGCCCTGGCCGCCCGCCTTCAGGAGGACGGAGCGATAGCGTTCGTCCGGTCCTGGGACGAGTTGATGAAGTCCATCGCGTCAAAGGGCGAAGCGACCCAGGTGGCTGGCTGAAGGATCATGTCTTCGCCACTGAGGATATTCAAGGACGGCGACGAGCTGGCGGCGCACGCCGCCGATCAGATCGTGCAGGTCGCGCGGGAGGCCATCCGGGTCCGCGGCCGCGCCATGGTGGCATTGGCGGGCGGCTCGACCCCGAAGAAGAGCTACCGGCTGCTGGCGCAGCCGCCCCGCCGCGGCCGGATGGATTGGGCTCATACGTATCTGTTCTTCGGGGACGAGCGGTTCGTGCCGCCGGACGATCCATCCAGCAACTTCGCCATGGTGCAGGAGACTCTGCTGAAGCCGGCCTCCGTACCCGCCAGCCGGGTGTTTCCGGTACCGACACGCCTCGGAAGCGCTACCGCCGCCGCTCAGGAATACGCCGCCACGCTCAGCAGGACTTTCGGGGTCGGTGAGAGCGGTGATCCGCCACGATTCGACCTGGTCCTGCTGGGTCTGGGCGATGACGGGCATACCGCGTCCCTCTTTCCAGGCGCCGCGTCCCTGCGGGTGACGGATCGGTGGGTGGTGGCCAGCCCGCCCGGAACCCTCCCGCCGCCGGTGGAGCGCATCACGCTCACCCTCCCGGTATTGAATGCGGCGCGCGAGATCATGTTCCTGGTCGTCGGTCCGAACAAGGCCGAGGCGCTGCAAGACGTGCTGGAGGGTCGTCCCGGCCGTGCGGCGCGGCCGGCGGCGGCCGTCTCTCCCGTAGACGGGACGGTCACCTGGCTCGTCGATGAAGCCGCGGCCGGTCGACTGACGCGCTCGGGAGACGCGGGTCCACCCGCGCAGGGCAGATCCCGGGAGAGGAGGAACCGATGACGGGGGCACGCGCCGATCGCTCCCAGGAAGGGCCGCTACAGATCCGCCTGCTGATCGCGGATGTGGACGGCACCCTGGTCACCCAGGACAAGGTCCTGACCCCCCGCGCCATCCAGGCGGTCCACCGCCTCCGTGATGCCGGCATCGCCTTCGCCATCACCAGCGGACGCCCGCCGCGCGGGATGACCATGCTGGTCGAGCCGCTCGCCCTGACCACCATCATCCCGGGCTTCAACGGCGGCATGTTCGTCCGTCCGGACATGACGCTCGTCGAGCAGCACACCCTGCCGGCCAGCGTGGCCGCGCGCGTCATCGAGACCGTGGATGCGCACGGCCTGCCCGCTTGGGTCTACCGGGGCAAGGATTGGTTCGTCCGCAAGAGAGAGGCGCCACATGTTGCCCGGGAGGAGTCGACCGTCCAGTTCCCGCCGACCGTCGTTCCGAGCTTCGAGGGCCTCCTGGACCAGGTGGTCAAGATCGTCGCGGTCAGCGACGACCTGGATGCGGTCAAGCGCTGTGAGTCCGATACCCAGACGGCGTTCGCCGGGCAGGTCTCGGCGGCGCGCTCGCAGCCGTACTACCTGGACGTGACCCATCCGAGTGCCAACAAGGGCGCGGTGGTCACGTGGATGTCCAATGCCATGCGCATTCCGGCCGAGCAGATCGCCACGATGGGCGACCAGCCCAACGACGTGCTCATGTTCGCCAAGAGCGGGCTGAGCATTGCGGTGGCGAATGCCAGCCCCGAGGTGCAGCGAGAAGCCACGCACGTGACGACCTCCAACGAGGAGGAAGGCTTTGCCAACGCGGTCGAGCGCTTCATCCTTCCGGCCGCCCGCCCAAGCGATCTGACGCGGCACGGGCACTGAACGGGGAACGATGGAACCGAAGCAACGGGCGTTTTCCATGTGGTACACCGTGGCGGCCATGCTGCTGTTCTTCGGCATTCAGGCGATCCTGCTGGCACCTCATCCGGAGACGGTGTCATACAGCGAGTTCAAGAGCTTGGTGAAGGCGAACAAGGTCAGTGACCTGATGCTGTACAAGGACACGATCACCGGGACGCTGGCGCTCACGGGTCTGGAAGGCGTGCTGCCGAAGGAGAAGATCGAGGAGATCAAGCGGGCGGGAAAGGGCGCGCCGGGCTTCGTGACGACGCGGGTCGAGGACCCGGGGCTGGTGCCGGAGCTCGAGGCCGCCCACATCCGGTTCACCGGGCACGTGGCGAATCCATGGGTGTCGACGCTGCTGTCGTGGATCCTGCCTGCGGTGATCTTCTTCGGGCTCTGGATGATCGTGATGAAGCGGATGAACCCGCAGAGCGGGCTGATGTCCATCGGCAAGAGCCGGGCGAAGGTGTACGTGGAGCATCAGACCGGGGTCACGTTCGACGATATCGCCGGCATCGATGAAGCCCGCGGCGAGCTGATGGAGATCGTCGATTTCCTGAAGAACCCGGCGCGCTATCGGCGCCTGGGTGGGAAGATCCCGAAGGGGGTGCTCCTGGTCGGGGCGCCGGGAACCGGGAAGACCCTGCTGGCCAAGGCGGTGGCCGGAGAGGCCGGGGTCCCCTTCTTCAGCCTGACCGGGTCGAACTTCGTGGAGATGTTCGTCGGGGTCGGGGCGGCGCGCGTGCGCGACCTCTTCGTCCAGGCCCAGGCGAAGGCGCCGAGCATCGTGTTCATCGATGAGCTCGACGCCGTCGGAAAGGCGCGGGGAGTCAATCCCGGGTTCGGAGGGCATGACGAGCACGAGCAGACACTGAACCAGCTCCTCGCAGAGCTGGACGGGTTCGACACCCAAGCCGGCGTGATCATCCTGGCGGCCACGAATCGGCCGGAGATCCTCGACCCGGCGCTCCTGCGGCCAGGGCGGTTCGACCGGCAGGTCGTCATCGACCGGCCGGATCTCAAGGGCCGGGAGAAGATCCTCGAGGTCCACACCCGGAAGGTCACGCTGGCTCCGGGCCTCGATCTGTCCGTCATCGCGGGCCGGACGCCCGGGTTCGTCGGGGCCGATCTGGCGAATCTGGTCAACGAGGCAGCGCTCCACGCGGCGCGGGAGGGGAAGGACGCGGTGGCCCTGACGGACTTCGACCAGGCGATCGACCGCATCGTAGGGGGGCTCGAGCGGAAGTCGCGGATCATCAGCCCGAAGGAGAAGGAGATCGTCGCCCATCATGAGGCGGGGCATGCCCTGGTGGCCGAGTCACGGGAACATGCCGACAAGGTCTCGAAGATCTCGATCATCCCGCGCGGGGTGGCCGCGCTCGGCTATACGCAGCAACAGCCCACGGAAGACCGGTATCTGATGACACGCGCAGAACTGCTAGACCGCCTGGACGTATTCCTCGGGGGCCGGGTAGCAGAGGAGATCATCTTCGGGGATGTCTCGACGGGCGCCCACGACGATCTACAGCGGGCGAGCGACCTGGCGCGGCACATGGTGACCCAGTACGGCATGAGCGACGCGCTGGGGTTGGGAACATTCGAGCGGCCGCGGCAGGCTCTGTTCCTCAGGGGCCCGAGCGTCAGCGAGCGTGAGTACAGTGAAGACACCGCTCGGGTCATCGACGACGAAATGCGGAAGTTGCTGGAGGCCGCCCGTCAACGGGTCCGTGAGACGCTGGAGGAGAAGCGCAACATACTCGAGGCTCTGGCCAAGCTGCTGATCGAGAAGGAGGCCGTGGATCGGAACGCGCTCACCACACTATTGGCCGCGCCAAGGGCGTGAACGAGGGTGTCATGACGGGCGTGAGTTTGAGAGGGAAGGTCGCGATCGTCACCGGCGGCAACAGCGGCATCGGCAGGGCCATCGTCCTGGAGCTGGCCAAGCAGGGTGCGAATCTCGTCATCGACTACATCATGCATCCGGAGGCGACGGAGGCCCTCGAGCGACAGGTGGCAGCGCTCGACCATCAGGCCTTCGGTGTCGAGGCTGACGTCGGCAAGGTCGCCGACCTCGAACGCCTGATCGACAGCGCGGTCAAGAAGTTCGGCCGGCTGGACGTCATGGTCAACAATGCCGGCATCGAGACCCGCACGTCGGTGCTCGAGACGACGGAGGCCCAGTACGACCAGGTGCTGCGGACGAATCTCAAGAGCGCCTTCTTCGGCACCCAGTTCGCGGCCCGCCAGATGATCAAGCAAGGCGGCGGCGGGCGCATCATCAACATCACGTCCGTGCACGAGGACTGGCCGATGCCGGGCAACATCGCCTATTGCCTGTCCAAGGGCGGGATGCGCATGCTGACCCGCACCGCCGGGGTCGAGCTGGCGCCTCACAACGTGCTCGTCGTCGGGATCGCGCCAGGCGCCGTCGCGACTCCGATCAACCGGGTGACGATGAAGGATCCGGCAATGATGGAGCGGCTGAACGCGGCCATCCCGCTGGGCCGCATGGCGGAGCCGGAGGAGATCGCCGGCGTGGTGGCCTTCCTGGCAAGTGATCAGGCGCGCTACATGACGTCCACGACCGTCGTGGTCGACGGCGGCATGACTCAGCAGAGTCCGGGTCTTTGATGGCGGCGGGGTGCGACGAAGGTCGGGACGGCATCGTTCGGCGGCCGGTTGTGTCGGCCGAAGAGGAGCGAGGCGATGGCAAGGTCAGCAAGTAGGCTCGCACCGGAGAAACAGCTCTTGTACGAACAGATCGTGGACGCGCTGCAGGCCCTGTTCGGGGTTCACCCCGGCTACCGGGCTGTTCACGCAAAAGGCATCGTCTGTGAGGGGACTTTCAACCCGGCGTCGACCGCGGCTTCCGTCAGCCGGGCGCCGCACCTCCAAGACACCCCGGTGCCGGTAACGGTCCGGTTCTCCGACTTCGCGGGCGTCCCCACCGTCCCCGACGGCGACCCGCTGGCCAGCCCGAGAGGCATGGCGATCAAGTTCCACCTGCCGGGTGGGATCGTCACCGACATCGTGGCTCAATCGTACGACGGCTTTCCCGTCCGCACCGCCGAAGAGTTCCTGGTCTTCGTCCGCGCTCTGGCCGCGAGCGGGCCCGAGGTCCCGAGTCCGACACCGCTCGCCGACTTTCTGGCGAGCCATCCGCAGGCGAAGCGGTTCGCGGAGGCGCCCAAGCCGGTTCCGGCCAGCTTCGCAACCGAGTCGTACTACGGCGTGAACGCCTTCCGCTTTACCAACCGTGAAGGCGTGAGCCGCGCCGGCCGATACCGCGTCCGGCCGGAGGCAGGCGAAGAGCACCTGGATGCCGCAGAGGCGGCCCGCCGGCCGGAAAGCTTTCTCTTCGAAGAGCTTCGAGAGAGACTGCTCCGGGGCCCCGCGAGGTTCCGCCTCCTCGTCCAGCTCGCCGACGAAGGCGACCCGATCGATGATGGCTCTCTACCCTGGCCCGAAGGGCGACGGCAGGTCGAGCTGGGCACCATCGCGGTCACCTCCCGGCTCGCGGACAACGTGGCCGTCGAGCGCCGGCTGCTCTTCGACCCGGCCCGGCTCGTGGACGGCATCGAGGTCTCGGAGGATCCACTGCCTCTCGCGCGGTCGGCGGTGTACGCCGTCGCGTACCGGCGTCGAAACGATGAGATCCAGGTGGAAGTGAGGGGCGTCCACCTCTGCTGCCAGGGCTGCGTCGATGCGGTTGACGCCGCGGTGAAGAACGTGGCGGGGGTCGCATCCCGTTGCGACATCGAGAAGAAGACCGTGGCGCTCACGGCCAGGGACGGCGCGGCGGCTCAGAAGGCTCTCGACGCCATTGCGGCCGCCGGCTTCCACGGCAGCACCGACAACGCGCGCCTGGCGATGCAGGCCGCGAGCAGTATTCCCCGGGGCAGGGTGAAGCGCCTGAAGGTCTCGGGCATCCACAACTGCTGCGATCTGTGTTGCGCGGCCATCAAGGAGGCGATCGCGACCGTGGACGGCGTAACCGCCGACACGGCCACTCCGGGGGCGACAACCTTTGAGGTCACGGGCGACTTCCCGGCCGCCGCGCTCGTGAAGGCGCTCAACGCGGCCGGCTTCAGCGCGCAGGTCAGGCCGTGAAAGACCACCTGCCCTCTCACGGGGTCGTCGTGCCGTCCAAAGGCGGCGCGGAAGCAGGACCAGCCGCGTGACCCACATGATGCCGATGTTCAAAGGAGAGCGCACATGGCCGATTCCGACAAGCAGGCGAGCGGCTCCACGACGAGCACGGGCACCCCGGCGCCGAGCGATCGCGACTCTCTGACGATCGGCCGCGACGGTCCCATCCTCCTTCACGACGTCCATTTTCTGGAGCAGATGGCGCATTTCAACCGCGAGAAGGTTCCCGAGCGCCAGCCGCACGCCAAGGGCGCGGGCGCTTTCGGGATTCTGAGAGTGACGGAAGACGTCTCGGCGTTCACCAGAGCGGCGCTGTTCCGCAAAGGCGCGACGACCGACATGCTCGCGCGTTTCTCCACCGTGGCGGGAGAGATGGGAAGCCCTGATACCTGGCGGGACGTGCGCGGCTTCTCGCTGAAGTTCTACACCGACGAGGGCAACTACGATCTGGTGGGCAACAACACGCCGGTATTCTTCATTCGCGATCCGATGAAGTTTCCCCACTTCATCCGCAGCCAGAAGCGGCTCCCCGATTCAGGCCTTCGCGACAATCACATGCAATGGGACTTCTGGACCAGCAATCCCGAGTCAGCGCACCAGGTGGCGTACCTGATGGGTGAGCGGGGACTGCCTCGCACGTGGCGGAACATGAACGGTTATGGCTCGCACACCTACATGTGGGTCAACGCGGCCGGCGAGAAGTCCTGGGTGAAGTATCACTTCCACACCGATCAGGGCATGGCGTTCTTCACCAACGCGGAGGCCTCCGCCATGGCCGGCTCCGACGCCGATTTTCATCGCCGCGACCTGTTCGAGGCGATCGCGCGCGGCGACCATCCGAGCTGGACCCTGTCGGTGCAGGTCATGCCCTATGCCGAGGCCAGAACCTATCGGATCAATCCCTTTGATCTGACCAAGACTTGGCCGCACGGGGACTACCCGCTGATCAAGGTCGGCACGATGACGCTCGAGCGCAATCCGGAGAACTTCTTCGCGCAGGTCGAGCAGGCCGCTTTCTCGCCGGGCAATACGGTCCCCGGGATCGGCCTGTCGCCCGACAAGATGCTGCTCGGCCGCGCCTTCGCGTACAATGACGCCCAGCGCAACCGCATCGGCACCAACTTCCATCAATTGCCGGTCAATCGCCCCAGAGTGCCGGTCAACACATATATGTTCGACGGCCAGATGGCTTACGAGCACAGCGGCAACGCGCCGGTCTATGCCCCCAACAGTGGAGGCCGTCCGTGGGCGGATGAAACCGGCTCGGTGCAGGATGGATGGGAGAGCGACGGCGAAATGGTCCGCAGCGCCTATACCCTCCGTGCCAACGACGACGATTTCGGTCAGGCGGGCACGCTGGTGCGCAAAGTCTGGAACGATGCCCAGCGCGACCGCTTCGTCGATCAGGTGTCTGGCAGCCTTCTCGGAGGTGTCCTGGCGCCCGTGCTTGAACGTGCGTTCCAATATTGGAAGAATGTCGACGGCGCGACCGGCGAGCAGATCGAAGAAAGGGTCCGCGCC
>DATAOI010000116.1 GCA_036265815.1 Gemmatimonadales bacterium | reverse complement strand
CATGGGCGATGAGGGGCTCGAACCCCCGACCTCGCGCATGTGAGGCGCGCGCTCTAACCAGCTGAGCTAATCGCCCGGAACTCGGGGAGGGGATTCTACCAACTCCCCTGGCCTGGGGCAAGCCACGCGCCGGACCTGCTTCAGCGCCCGTGCACCTCGTGGAACGCGGTGCCGGAGCTGTCGCTGTACCGCTTGTTGCCGGGGTACGTAGCGGTGAGCAGGTTCGTGCCCTCCTTCTTCAGTCGAATCCCGCAGTGCCCGACCGCGACGCTCGCACTGCACTTCTCGCTGTCGTGGTCGCTTCGCACGGTCACGTCCCCCGTTGGAGTTCCATCCGCCGCGGTCACGGTGAAGCTCACATCGACCAGATCTCCATCGGCGGACGGGTCGGGCAAGTCCTGGATGATGGACGTCTGGGTCTGCATCGCCTGGACGGTGATCGTGACCTGCCCCACCGAGGTGCCATCCGCCCTCGCTTTAATGGTCTTCGTCTCCGCCGCGGTGGAGGAGAAGGTGAACGTGGCCACGCCGCCGGCGCTGGTGACCGCAGACGCCGGGTTGATGGTGTTCTCGCTGCCCGACGCCTCCAGGGTCACCGGGATGTTGCCGATCGGCGTGTTGCTGCCGTCACGCACCGTCACGGTGATGGTGCTCGTAGCACTCCCCGCGGCGATCGTGCTGGGATCCGCCGTGACGCTGGAGTTCTGGGCGCTGGGGACCGCATGGGCCAGATCGATCTCATCCGAGGTCACCCCGGTGTAGCCGCTGGCGCTGAACGCCAGCGTCCGAGTCCCCGCCGTGCCGCTGATGGCGAGGTTGGTGTACTTGGCGCGCCCGTTGGCGTCCGTCGTCACCGTCGTGGTTCCCTCGAGCGTGCCTCCGCCCAAGCCGATGTCCGCACGGACAGCGACCCCCGCAGTGTGCAATTCGCCACCGAACGGATCGCGCAGCTGCACCTCGGGCTGGTGCCCGAAGGGAACCCCACTGGTGGCCAAGCTGGACGGCTGCTGGCTCAGCGCCAGAGACGGCGGCGCGGCCGGCTGCACCTCGTGCGACTCGGTGTCGCTGCTCGCCGCGAAGCCGTTGTGTGCCGCATAGGTCGCGGTGAGCGTGCGGGTGCCCACGGTCTGCAGGGTGAGGCTGCAGCTGCCGGCTCCCCCGCTGAGCGAGCCGGTGCAGCTGGCCTGCCCGTCGCTGACCTCGACACTGCCGCTCGGGGTGCCACCCGTGGAGGTCACCGTGATGTCGACGGTCACGGACTGTCCGGCGGCCGACGGCTCGGGCTTGTCGGACGTGATCGTGGTCGTGGTGGACACACCCGTGAGGTCGATGGTGTTCGAGCTGACCGGGGCGAAGCCGCTGGCGGAGAATCGCAGCGTGTGCGGTCCCGCCGAACCCTCGATCGACAGATCGGTGAAGGTGGCGAGTCCGTTGGCGTCGGTCCGCCGGCTGGTGGTTCCATGCAGTGTGCCGCCGCCGGAGCCGATCGTGGCCTTCACCTCGACCCCAGCGGTATGCGCCTCGTTGCCCTGGGCGTCCAGAAGCTGCACCGTCGGCTGCTGTGCCAGCACTACCCCGCTGGTGGCGGTGGCGGACGGTTGCGTGCGGATCGCCAGCTTGGCCGGCGCGCCCGCGGTGGCGGTCGCGCTAAATTCGGCGATGCCGATCCCGGAGACCACGGCGCTCGCCGTGTTCGTGTCGGGCTGAGGTCCCAGGGTCCACGACGCGGCCGATCGCCCCGCGGCGTCCGTCGTGGCGCTAGTCGGATCCAGCGTGCCACCGCCGGCGCCGACCACCCAGGCCACGGCCGTGCCCGAGACCGGGTTCCCCTGGGCGTCGAGCACCTCGATCACCAGGCTGTCGGGCAGCTTGCTGCCGACCGGGGCGGTCTGGTCAGTGCCGGACACCGCCCTCACCGTGGCGGGGCTGCCGGAGGTGGCGGTGTGGGCGAACGTCACCGGCGAGCCGGCCAGTCCCGCCGCGGTGGCGAGCGTGTGCTGAATACCGGCCGTGGGCCCCAGCGTGCGGGTGACCGATGTCTGCCCGTCGGCTCCGGTGGTGGTGGACGTCTCGCTCACGTCGCCGCCACCGTCCACCGTCCAGTCGACCGTCACGCCCTCGACCGGGTTGCCGAAGTTGTCGCTGACTTTGACCACCAGCGACTCGGGCAGAGTGCTGCCCACCTGCCCGCTCTGGTTCTCACCGCCCGCGGCGGCGATCCCGTTGGCGCCTACGGGCAGCGCAGTCAAAGTGAAGCTCGCCGTCGGTGGATCGCTGCCGTCGGTCGTCAGGGCCTCCGCCTGGCCCTGCTGGCTGCCGACCCGGGTCCCCAGCACCGCATTCGTCCACGCCAGGCCGTCGCTGTTGGTGGTGCTGGTATCGGGATCGAGCGCCGCGCCCGGCGCGGCATTGATGAGCCCGAACACCACCGTCGCGCCCCGCACCGGGCGTCCCTCGGCGTCGGTGACCGATGCTACGATCGAATCCGCGAGCGCCTCCCCCACCCGGGCAGTTTGACCGCCGCCGGACTTGATGGTGATCGCCGTGGGGGCACCCGACCCCGGCAGCAGCAGATCGCCGCCTCCGCCGCAGGCCGCCAGCAGACCCAACGCTGGGATGAGACGTCGCATTGCTTTACTCCTGACAAACGAAGGAACAGGCTATCTTGCGGCGCACCACATTCGGGCGGATATTCGGTGGCCCTTTTACATACGTCCTCACAACCCGGCTCCGCCAGTGGCCAAGTCCGGCTCTTCCCCCCGATCCAACGATCCCGGGATCAGGGGGGACCTCATTCTTGTGGTCGACGACGAGGCGGTCGTCCGGCGGCTGGTGCGGCGTGTGCTCGAGCGCGAAGGCGCGACCGTGCTCGAGGCGGAGGACGGCGAGCGGGGCCTCCGCCTGATCATGGAACACGCGGGTGCGTTGAGCCTGGTCATTACCGACCTCGTCATGCCGGTGATCGACGGCTTCGAGGTGAGCGAAGTGCTCTCGATCTTCCTCCCCGCCCTCCCGGTACTCACCATGTCGGGCCACGCCACGGTGTCGGAGGCGCAGCGCCGGCTCACGGTCATCAAGAAGCCGTTCTCGATCTCCGGCCTGGTGGACGCGGTCCTGGCGGTCCAAGGACAGACCGCCAGCCCCCTGTCGCAGGAGCAGCGGGTCCGGGCGCAGCAGCTCGGCCGGATGAGTTCCACACTGCCCGACCCCGCGCTGTCGCCCGCGCAGTCGATCGACCTCGTCGCTGCGGCGTTTGAGCTCAGACGAATGCGGAACCAACCCTGACCTCCGACTGGCTGTTGCAAGCCCTTTAAAATCGCATATTTGGGCTCGCACCCGCCGTGATCCAGCCCACATAGCCGTATGCCACCGACTCGCCGAACACCTCCTCCCCGACGGCTTCCCCGTCTCCTAGCCGCGCTAGGGCCCGGACTCATCACTGGGGCCGCTGACGACGACCCATCGGGCATCGCGACCTATTCCCTCGCCGGGGCCAGGCTCGGGACCGACCTGCTCTGGATGGCCTGGGTGACCTGGCCGCTGATGGCAGCGGTGCAGATGATGTGCGCCCGGATCGGGATGGTCACGGGGCGGGGACTGATGGGCGCGCTCCGTGGCAAGTTCCGCCGCCGGGTCCTGGCGCCCGCGGCGGGAGCGCTGCTGATCGCCAACACGATCAACATCGGCGCCGACCTGAGCGGCATGGCCGACGCCGGCGAGTTGCTGTCGGGCGTGAGCTCGCATCTCTGGGTGGTGCTGTTCGGCGCCGGGATCGCGTGGGCCACCATCCGCCTGCACTATCATGAACTCGCCCGGGTGCTCAAATGGCTCACACTCGCGCTGTTCTCCTACCTCGCCACCGCCGTCTTCATTCACCCGCACTGGGGCGACATCGCGCGGGCCGCGTTCCTGCCCGGAATTCCCCGCGGGCGCCAGGCCTGGGCGATGGTCGTCGCCATCCTGGGGACGACCATCAGTCCGTATCTATTCTTCTGGCAGACGTCGGAGGAGGTCGAAGAAGAGAGGGAAGGTGGGCGCCGCACGGTCGCCGAGCGGGAAGGCGCCACGCGCGCCGAGCTGATCGACCGGAGCCTCGATGTCGGTGTCGGGTCCTTCTTCTCCAATCTGGTGATGTTCTTCATCATCCTGGTCACGGCGCTCACCCTGCACGCGCACGGTGTGCGGGCGCCGGAGACGTCCCGCGAGGTGGCCGAGGCGCTTCGTCCGCTGGCGGGACGGTTCGCCGCGCTGCTGTACACCGCCGGCATCGTGGGCACCGGTCTCCTGACGATCCCGACGCTGAGCGGCTCCGCCGCGTACGCCCTGGCCGAGCTGTTGGGCTGGCGCGAAGGGGTGGACCAGCCCTTCCGCGGAGCCCCTGCATTCTATGTGATCGTCGCCGCCTCGATCGCGGGAGGCGTGGCGATGGACTTCGCCAACCTCAATCCGGTGCAGGCACTCTACTGGTCCGCCGTGATCAACGGCCTCCTCGCGCCGTTTCTCCTCACCGGCATCCTGATCATCGCCTCCGACGCCAAGCTCATGAGGGGCCAGCCGAGCTCGCGGCTCGGCCGACTGGTCGTCGGGGCGACGACGGTGGCGATGTTCGCGGCGGGGGTGGCGATGTTTCTCGTGTGAGGGGGGGCTTACGACCCTCCGCGAGCCGCCCCCACCCCCGCCGCCCGGCCCGTAGCCCACGCCCACAGGAAGTTGTAGCCCCCGATCGGGCCGAAGGCATCGAGCAGCTCGCCCGAGAGGTAGAGGCCGGGGTGCCTTCGGCTCTCCATGGTGCGCGGATCGATCTCGGCCAGGCTCACGCCGCCCCCGGTCACCTCGGCCTTGCGGTAGCCCTCGTCGCCGGTCCAGGGAAGCTCTCCCCGGACCAGCACCTCGATCAGCCGGAGCCGCTCCTCGCGGCGGAGCTGGGCCAGCAGCCGCGCCGGATCGATGCCGGCGGCCTGCACCAGCGCGTCCGCCAGACGGGCGGGGAGCTCGCCGCGAACCACGGCGCCGACGCTGCGGCCGCCGCTGGCCCCGCCGTCGGCGCGGAGCGCGGCGGTCCACTCCTTCGAGTCGAGCGACGTCCACCGCACCTGGAGCCGGGCTGCTGAGCCTTCCGCCCGGGCGCGCACCAGCACGTGCGAGACGTCGAGCACCGCCGGGCCGCTGTAACCGTGATGGGTGAAGAGAAAGCCGCCCGCAGCCGCCGCGCTTCGTTCGCCATCGCGCGCCGTGAGCCGCACCGGCAGCGAGACGCCCGCGAGCGAGCCGAACCGGGGCGGCTCGTCCACCACGGGAGTGAGCGCGGCGTAGGTGGGGTGCACAACGTGCCCCAGCGCCCGGAGCACCTCGAGCCCACCGCCGTCGCTGCCGGTGGTGGGCACCGACAGGCCGCCGGTCGCGACGACCACCGCGTCCACCGCGAGCGGAGCCTCCCCCGCGCGCTCGATCCGCCACTCGCCGGCGCCCGGGGCGAATCCCGTCACCACGGTATTGGGCATGAATCGCGCGCCATGCCGGGCGGCCAGCGCCAGGAGCCCGTCGCGCACGTCACGGGCGCGCTCCGAGACCGGAAAGAGCTTGGCGGAGGCCGGCTCCTCCATCAACGGCAGCCCGAGGTCCCGCTCGAAGAAGGCGATCTGCTCCTGGAGCGGCCAGGAGCGGATCATATTGCGGAGTGTGTGCGGTGAGGAGTCGGTGACGAAGCGCGACTCCTCCAGCCGGGACGGGAGAATGTTGCAGCGGCCGCCGCCGCTGATGAGGATCTTGCGGCCGCCGTCCCGGGTCCGCTCCAGCAGAAGCGTCTCGGCGCCGTGGGCAGCGGCGAAAATCGCGGCCATGATGCCGGCGGCACCAGCGCCGATCACCCCAACCCGTCGCGCTCTCGCAGTCCGCTCTGTCATGCAGCAGACTGTCAGGTAATCTCTTGCCGCACAAGTGAGGGATCGGCTACGTTGCCGCCGGCCCGCGGTCTATAGCCAGGCCTCGTCGAAATCCCGGGTCCGCGGCACGATTTGCGTGGCGGAGTCCACCTGAAGTCGCAGCGCGCCATTGGAATGGACCAAGGCGTTGAGGATGTCGTACCTGCCTGGCTCGGGTACCACGAGACCCTCCACGATGACTTCGCTCGGGAGTGGCTGCCCATCGCCCGAGGCCAGCACCTGACGGACCCGGATCGACCCCATGGTGCAGAAGAAGATGACGCCCCGCTGTGGCTCGGGTGCGTTGCGCCACTCCGGGGCTTCGGCAGTCACCCGAATCCCGGTTAGATCTGCCCGAACCTCTTGACCGTGCCTGATGTCGGCCTCCGTCATCCGCTCCTTCAGACGGTAGGTCTGTGAATGGGCTGTGACGCGGGGTTCCATATCGCCCTCCTGTGACACGAGTCTCGCAGCCATGTCTAGCAGCCAGTGACTTCACTATAGGACGGCGCGGGAGAAGTGTCGGTGGGGGCCGTGCGCGGCGGGTTGTGGGGCCGATCACAGGACCTGCCGCGCAACCGTAGCAGTCTGCACGTGGTCGTGGCCAGCGTAGGTTGCACAGAGCGCGGCCATTTCATACTTGCTGGTGTGCTCCTCTGAGGTGTGCACCGGGTTCTCGCGACCAGCGCAGGAAAGGGAGAGTTTTTACGTGAGCCAAGTCCATACGGGGCAGCGTCACTTGGACCGGCTGGGCGACTTCACCACCGACGCGCGCCTGCTCATCCTGACGCCGATGGCGGCCGTCGTCGGCGTCATCAGCGCGCTGGTGGCCGTCGCGTTGGTCTGGCTGATCGGGGGGGTCACCAACCTCGCCTACTATCATCGGCTGTCGTCGAAGCTCGTCCCCCCCGCCGACAACCGGCTCGGGGTGTGGGCCGTCCTGGTTCCGATCGTGGGCGGACTGATCGTGGGCCTGATGGCCCGCTACGGATCGGACCGGATCCGCGGGCACGGCATCCCCGAGGCGATGGAGGCCATCCTGATCGGGCGGAGCCGCATGCAGGCCAAGGTCGCGGTGCTCAAGCCGCTGTCCTCCGCCATCTCGATCGGCACCGGTGGTCCGTTCGGGGCCGAAGGCCCGATCATCATGACCGGCGGCGCCTTCGGGTCGCTCTTCGCGCAGGCCTTTCACTTGTCGGCGGCAGAGCGCAAGACGCTGCTCGTGGCGGGAGCGGCGGCGGGCATGGCGGCGATCTTCGCGACGCCGCTCGCCGGGGTGCTCCTCGCCGTGGAGCTGCTCCTCTTCGAATGGAAGCCGCGCAGCTTCATCCCGGTCGCGGCCGCATCCGCCATGGCTGCGGCGCTCAGGGTGCCGCTTCTGGGCGCGGGGCCGATCTTCCCGGTCGCGATCCACGCCACCCTGCCCTGGCGCGAGCTGGCCTGGTCGCTGGCGATCGGCCTCCTGGCCGGCTTCGCGTCCGGTGGCATCACCTGGTTGGTCTATACCTGCGAAGACCTGTTCGCCCGGCTCCCGATCCATACAATGTGGTGGCCGGTGATCGGCGGGGCGTTCGTGGGGCTGGGCGGGTTGATCTTCCCGCACGCGCTCGGCGTCGGATACGACCTCATTGCCAATCTGCTGCGCGGGAATCTGACCGGGACCTTTCTCCTGGGACTGCTGCTCACCAAGGCGCTGATCTGGGCCATCGCGCTTGGCTCGGGCACCTCGGGCGGCGTGCTCGCGCCGTTGCTCATCATGGGTGGCGCCCTGGGCGCGGTCGAGGCCCAGTGGATTCACCCGGCCGAAGGCGGGCTCTGGGCGATGACCAGCATGGCGGCGATGATGGGGGGCACCATGCGGTCCCCGCTCACCGCCGTCGCCTTCATGCTGGAGCTGACCGGCGACATCGCGGTGCTCCCGGCGCTCCTGATCGCGTGCGCGGCGGCCCACGGCGTCACGGTGCTGTTGATGCGGCGGTCGATCCTGACGGAGAAAGTGGCGCGCCGCGGCTATCACGTCGCGCGGGAGTATGGCGTGAGTCCGCTGGTGCGGATCCGGGTGGAGGACGCGATGGAGCGCGACGTGCCCGCGCTCCCCGCCGATGCCCCGCTCCAGACGGTCGGCGAGCGGCTCGCGGCCGGCGATCCGGTGCTCGGCCATCGTGACGAGTGGCCCCTGATCGATCGGCAGGGCGCGTTGGTCGGCCTGGTGACCCGCGGCGATCTCATGACGGCGCTGGCGCGAGCCGGTACCCGGGAGTCCACCGTGCGTGAGGTCGGGGTGTCCCGACTGGTGGTGGCCTATCCGGATGAGCTGCTCGAGGAGGCCGTGGCCAAGATGGCGCGGCACAAGGTGGGGCGACTCGCGGTGGTGGATCGGCACGAGCCGAAGCGGATGATCGGGTATCTCGGCCGGGCCGAGATCGCGGCCGCGTGGCACGAACTGCTGATGGAGGAACACCAGCGGGAGGCGGGGTGGCTCACCAGCCGGCTTCGGCTGCTCAGGAGGAATGTGTCGCGGGTGCTGGCGGGGTCCAAGGCGGCCGGGGGGGATTCCGACGGGGGCGGAACGTGAGGTTGTGGAGTGGGCCCTCCTGGATTCGAACCAGGGACCGACGGATTATGAGCCTGATTGGAGTCTTTCGGTGAGTGGCTATGAATGCCGTCAAGTACCGGCGTAAGTCGCGTTTACGGGAACGTCCTAACCCACTAGTTCCGCCGAGTCATCACCTGTTTTCCCCAGATTAGGCACACAAGGAGCACACAAGTAACCTCCACACCTGGAGGCCCTCTAGCGAATGCTTCGTCGATTCCTATGGCCTCGCTCTACGGCGGTGCGTGAGCTTCGAAGGCGGTTCGCTCGCCTAGGCCGTACACCCGCCGGGCAAACAAATCCAGGAGAGCATCCGCATCCGCCAGCAGTATGTGTGCTCCAGGCGAGTGCGTATGGCGAAGCAGGGGGCTCCGTCTGGCAGCTATTTACCTGCCCGAGCCTCGAGACGCTGCGCGGACTCCGCTGGTAAGAGGCCACCCACGACCCCCAGCAGTTGGTCCGAGGTGAAGGACTCGGCGAGCGTCGGCACATCGGCGGGCATCCCGGCCAGGGCCGACGCGCCGATGTGAAGGATGGGAAGATCGGGGTACTCGCGTCGGATGAGTCTGACGAGACTCGGGGTGTCTTCGCCGGTGCCTGTGGTGTTCAGGATCAGCAGGCCTATGTCCGGAAGCTCATGGCAAAGTTCGCGGGCGGCGAGCCCGTCATGGGCTTGGAACACGCGATAGCCGGACATCCGGAGGAGCCCGGTCACAGAGAGCAAGAGGGCGTTGTAATCGCAGATGACAATGCGCCTGCTGGTAGGACGCGGGGATGACATCTTAGTCCCTAGATCCGGCGACGGCGCCGGCCTTGGTCAGCGAGTCAAGTGGGGTTGAAGGAAAGGTACTCTGCTGGCCGGGGTTTGGATTGGCCTCTCACGCCACGGCGAGGTGGTGTGGTCATCGGCCACGTTCGCCGCGTGACCGGAAACTCGAGCACGTGCTCGGCCACCGGATAGCATCGTCGCCGGCCTCTCCAAGACATAGGCAGGGATCGGATACCCCGTCATTCGCCAGCCTCATCGGATCGGGAGGCCCTCGCTCTCAGTATCTCGCCAAAGGCTCCCGATGTCCGACTGTTCTGTGTGCAGGTGCAGGGCTGCCCGGGACGCGGCTGCCTCAAAGTCGTGGAGCCGCCTAATGCCATGGAGGTCAGCAATGCGTCGCGATCTCCGCCACACTCGGGGCAACTGTACGTGTCGCTCATGGTACGTTCCTGTTCTGAAATCAGCTCTCGGCGATCGTCGGGATATGGACGAGCCGGGGGGCTGAGCATCGAAGCACTGAGGAGGTCAGGAGGATGCTCCTGTCGATGTCGCACTAGTCCCCGATCGCATCAGCCTGAGCCCCGCCGTCAGTCTGGCCGGCGACTTCCTGCAGCACGTCGCCGCCGGCTTCATGTCCGCGACTTCCCGGGGGCCGTTCGGGGGTCGAGGCCCCTCGTCAAGGCACGCCGAGCCATTGGTGACCGCAGCGCATGCACCGCGCCTTTCGGGAGGGGCCCAGGCCTTCGCTGCGATGCCGCCCAGATTGGCCGCACGAGGGACATGGGCCGGGTTCGAGAGGATGCCACGGGTTCGTACATCCCCATTTCAGCTGGCCGGCTTTCTCTCCCACGGGAACCATGGGATGCCCGTCCTCGGGGCAGCTCCGCATCATTGCACCTCTCTCACCGGTCGCGAGCATGGCTCAGGGCTACCGCGCCGTGCGGGGGATCCTGATCTTCGATATGGCCTTCGTCGCCGTCGTCATGGTTCCCTCCGAACCGAGTCAGCGATCACCTCTGACGGTTTGCATTCCTGTTCGGTTCTACCCCAGTGACTAGAGGGTCGGCGGGGCGAGGTTGCCACAGGCGACGGTCACCGCGTCGTTGCCGGCGGACGCACGCACCATCACGAAGTAGCTACCCGCCGTCGGCGTGTCGTACGGCAGATTGGCCGTCACTGTCGCGCGGCCATTACCGCCGACCTTGGCGACCGGGTAGGCGTCGGCTGACCCGACTACCCCCTTATCGGACCCACACTGCCCGCGGTGCAGCTGCCAGGGATGCAGGCCCCCGGGGGAAGCATTGGCGAGATCCAGCGATACGGTAGTATTGCCGGCCGTCTTGGCCGGCGTCATGGAAGCGGAGCCGTTCATCTGTACCGCGCCAGCAAGGTTGGCCGGAGTCGCCAGGTTGGCGTGCCAGCGGGAGTTCAGGTTCTCGTCTTTGGCGCTCACCTGGACGGCTTGTCCCTGGTGGAATGGATTGCAGGACGCTATGGCGCAGGCTGCGACGGCGAGAATCAGGAGTCGATGGTGCTGCATGGAGCCCTCCAGAGGGGCGGTGCTGCAAGAAGCCTGGTCCTCGCCCTCACAGTCGAGGGTCGTGGTATTGACCAAGTGGATAACATATTATACTCTCTATTGGACAGAAGGTCAATAGAGACCCAGGGAGCGATCCATGCCAGGAAAGAAGGCGTCGGAGACCATGCGGCGGCAGCAGATCCTGAAGGCGGCGCACGACGTCGCGCTGCGGCAAGGACTCGGCGGCGTCACGCTGAGGGCCGTGGCCGCCCGAGCGCGGCTCAGTCACGGACTTGTGCTCTTTCATTTCAAACGGAAAGACCAGCTGGTCAGCGCGCTGGTGGACCGGGTGCTCACCACGAGCCTGTCGCTCGGCATCGCCGAGGACGTGTCGAGCATCCGTGATCCGCGGGAGCGCTTACGGTCTCTGCTGCGGCAGGAAATGGCTCGGTTTTCGGGCGACACCCGTCAGGTCCGCCTCTTTCTGGAATACTGGGCGCTGGGCACCCGGAACAGCGTCATCCGCGCAAAGGTCAGCGCGGAGCTCGAGCGCTATCGCGCGGCTTTCCGGGTGCTGACGCAGGAGGTGTTGCACTCGGAGCCCTCCCGGTTTGCCGGCGTGACGGCTGACGGGCTGGCGGCGGTGGCGGTGAGCTTTATCAATGGATGTGCCGTGCAGGCGATGATCGACCCTGACGGGTTCGACATGGAAGAGTATCTCAGGGCTGTGCAAGGGATCTTCGGGAGGGTCCCCATGGCAGCGTAGGGTGCCAGATCGACCGGA
>DATAOI010000115.1 GCA_036265815.1 Gemmatimonadales bacterium | reverse complement strand
CAAAGGAGCTCGCCGGCGACCGCGCCGTCGTCGTCAGCGGCGGAACCATCGCTCGCCAATGCCTCGACCTCGGACTGCTCGACGAGGTGGCCGTCGACTTAGTCCCGGTTGTGATGGGTGAGGGCAACCGCCCGTTCTTCGGCAAGGTCTCGTCCGAGGACATACTGCTCGGCAACCCCACAGTCTGCGTCCAGGGCGACCGGGTCACTCACCTCGTGTTTCCGGTGCCGCAATGACCGCAGGTCGATACCAGGCCGTCACGCTCCCCGGCGACGAGTTCGCAACGATCGAGCTAATCCACGACCCAGGAACCCGCTATCGGGGTCGAGCTCAGCCACCCTGTCATCGAGTCCATCAGCAATCCCGGCGAGCGGATGGAGCATTAATGGAGCCAAGCGGTCGCAACCGGTGGCAACCGGTGGCAAATGGGGAAGCCCGGAAAACGGCCTAGACAAGCCAAAACCGTTGCAGTGGGTTGCGACCGGTTGCCGATCGGAGCGCATGGTAAGGAATGCGATGAAGGAGGGCCTCCTCGGCTGGCAGCCTCCCGGTTGTCAGCTGAGAGCTACCCGAGAGGAGGCCCATCGCAATGTTGCACGTCGGTTTGGATCTCAGCCGTCGCCGTCTCGACTTTCACGCGCTAGACGAGCGCGGCGTGACCGTCGCTGTCGATGCGACGCCGCCGGACGCTGATGGTTTGGCGGCGCTTGCCCGCCGCTTCGCCGGCGCGCAGGTGCGGGCGGCGATCGAGTCGATGAATGGCGCCCGCTTCGTCCACGACCAGCTCGAGCTCGCTGGCTGGCAGGTGGATATCGCTGACGCGGCCCGTGTGAAGGGGCTGGCGCCGCTGGCCTGCAAGACCGACCGGATCGACGCTCGCGTCCTCGCCGAGCTGAGCTGGCGCGAGCTTGTACCAGCGGTCTGGCTGCCCGACCCGGTGGTGCGGGCCGAGCGCGAGCGTGCCCGCTTCCGCCTCCACCTCGTCCGCCACCGAACGAGCCTCAAGAACCGAGTACACGCGACCCTGCTCGCGCACGGTGTGCCATGCCCCGTCTCCGACCTCTTCGGCGTCAGCGGGCGGGCGCTGCTCGAGCGCATGCAGCTGCCCGAGGTCTGGCGGCAGACGCTCGAGGCGAGCTTGCGTCTGATCGACGAGCTCGACCGCGAGGTCGAGGGCTGCGAGCGCGAGCTGCGGGCACTTGGCGCCGGTCACCGCTACGTCCCGCAGCTGCTCACGCTGCCCGGTCTGGGCTGGGTGCTGGCCTACACGATCGCGGCCGAGATCGGCGACATCGGCCGGTTCGCCTCGCCCGAGAAACTGGCCGGATACACCGGTCTCTGCCCCCGCGTCTACCAGTCGGGCGAAAGCGACCGGCGCGGCTCGCTCTCCAAGCAGGGGCCTCGCTACCTGCGCTGGGCGCTGATCGAGGCGACCATCCACGCCTGCCGACACCCCGCCTACGCCCGCCGCTACCAGCAGACCAGGCGTCGGCTCGGCAAGCAGCGCGGCCCGAAAGTCGCCCGTGTCCAACTCGCGCGCACACTCGCCCATGCGATTTGGCACATGCTCAGCCGCAACCAACCCTTCGCTCCGACAAGCGCCACCGACCCCCTGGCCGCCTGACGGCCCACAAGGAATTGCGTCCCGGAGCGAACTCCCACCACCTTTTCCTCCCCAAGGAGGCGATAGAGAGATGAGCCCTGCTCGAAGCCGACGACCACCGCGACCGCCCTAACCGAAGCTTGACGCCCGGCCCTCCTTCATAGAGAGGGGGTCCGTGGGGGAACCAGGGGTTCCCCCACGCTTAGGAGGCGTGTTTCTCGATCTTCCGCTCCAGTAACTCCTTCACGCTCGGCCAGTCGTCGTCGACGATCGCGTACCACGCCGAGTCCCGGATCGAGTCCGGCAGGATCATGTGCTTCCGGAAGATCCCCTCGAAGGTCGCGCCGATG
>DATAOI010000114.1 GCA_036265815.1 Gemmatimonadales bacterium | reverse complement strand
GAATGGATGGAATGGGGGGATAGCCGTCCTCCGACCCGGCCGACGCGCCACTGGCGCTGGTGTATTGGGCAGCGACGGGCGCCGAGCGGATGCAGATGCCGGCGAGAAGCAGCACGATCGTGACGCACGCCAGGGCAGCTCCGTCAACGGAGCCGCGGTCGACGCTTGGCGTTTCCGACATACGGTGCCTCCTTCGAGTGCTCCGATCGGGGTAGGTGGTTGGCCGCGACGAATCCCACCCGGCCAGAGTACGAGCCGGGGAAGCCCGCATCCATTGCACGATGGTATCGGCGGCCCGCTGGCACCCCGACCAGCGCTGGAGTAACATTGGCTCTGAGCCACCGATCCGCCCGTGACTCCGAGTCCGATGACGAACAGCAAGGACGCAGCCTTGGCACCGGCCCCGAGCCCGACCGAGCCGCAGGTCCTGGCGAACATTGCTCCCACGGCCGGCCAGCGCCGGATGGCGCGCGCCTTCCTCTTGGTCCTGCTCGTCATCCTCGCCGGCACATCGCCCTTCGCGGAAATCCGCCTGCCCGAAGTCCACGCGTTCGTCCCGACGCTTGCCGCCGCCCTGTGCGTCAGCGACTGCGTCACCGCGGCCCTGCTGTTCGCCCAGTTCTCGCTCCTCCGGCAGTGGGCGCTCCTGGTGATCGCCAGCGGCTATCTGTTCAGCGCGCTGATCGTGATCGCCCATGCGCTGGCCTTTCCCGGCGCCTTCACGCCCGCCGGCGTCCTGGGCTCGGGACTGCAGTCCGCCGTCTGGCTCTACTGGTTCTGGCATTCGGGGCTGCCCCTGGCCATCATGGGCTACGCGCTGCTCAAGGACACGGACCGGGTGGCCGACGCACGCGTCACGCGAGCCGCCATCGGCCTGAGCGTCGCGGGCGTTCTCGCCCTGGTGATCGAATTGTTCTGGTTCGTGACGCAGCATCAGGACCTGCTCCCCGTCACCTTCGTCGACGTTCACCCGTTGAGTCTGTTTCGTCGCACCATCGGCGGCCTGGTGGTGCTGGCACTGGGCGGCGCCGCCCTGTGGCTCCTCTGGCGCCGCCAGCGCTCCCTGCTCGACCAGTGGCTCGTCGTTGCCCTCTCAGCGCTGCTGCTCGAGGTGCTCCTGGCCTCTGTGCTGAGCGCCGGCCGCTACAACCTCGCGTGGTACGCGGGTCGCTTCTATCAGCTGGTGACCGCCGCCGTCGTGATGGTGGTGCTGCTGGCGGAGATGACGAAGCTGTATGCCGGCCTCGCCCGATCGAACACGATGCTGCAGCGTGAGCGGGCGATGCTGCAGCGCGCCGTCGAGGCGCAGCGGCGCGAGCGCGATGCCCGACTGATCACCGGCGACGCCGTGGCCGCCAGCATCGCGCACGAGCTCAAGCAGCCCCTGACCGCCATGATCACGAGATCCTACGCGGGCGTGCGCTGGCTGGATCGCGGGGCGCCCGACCTGGACAAGGCGATGACGGGGTTCAGGCAGATCGCGGACGATGGGCACCGTGCGGCCGCCGTGCTCGACCGCATCCGGGCGAGCTTCCGGCCCGACGCGCGCGTAAGGGCCCCCCTCGACGTCAACGGCCTCATCGAGGAGGCCATCGCATTGCTCCAGGACCAGCTGATCAGTCACCGCATCGCGGTGCGGCTCGCGCTCAATGAACGGCTGCACAGGGTCATGGGCGATCGCATCCAGCTGCAGCAGGTGCTCCTCAACCTGATCACCAATGCGATGGAGGCGATGGCCACCGTGGACGACCCCCGCGTGCTCGCCGTGCGCTCCGAGGTCCAGGGCGACGGCGGCGTCCTCGTCGCCATCGCCGACACCGGGACAGGGGTCAATGCCGAGGACGTCCAGCAGGTGTTCAATCCGCTCTACACCACGAAAGCCGACGGCATGGGAATGGGCCTGTCGATCTGCCGTTCGATCATCGAGGCCCATGAGGGCACGCTGTGGATCGTGCCGAACGTACCACGGGGCGCGATATTCCAGTTCGTGCTGGGCCCCGCCGCGGCCACCGCCGGCCTCCTGTGACCTAGGGGGAGTTCCAGGTTGGGAGACCGATACCAAGGTGTGATACCCCGGGCAGACCCGTGGGCGTATCGTCCTGGAGCGCCGCGGGATGCGAAAGGATCGGTATGACCCATGACTCGGCGAGGCGTCCCCTGGTTACGGTCATCGACGACGATCAGTCGGTGCGCGAGTCGCTCCCGGAGCTGCTGCGCGAATCCGGCTACGAAGTCGAGACGTTCTCGTCCGCCGAAGAGTTCCTCGCCTCCGGCGACCCGGGCCGGACGAAGTGCCTGGTCCTCGACGTGACAATGCCGGGCATGTCGGGACCCGAGCTTCAGTGCGAGCTGCAGCGCCGCGGCCAATCGATGCCGGTCGTCTTCATCACGGCGCATGGAGACCGGACGATGCTTCCCCGTCTGCTCGAGCAGGGTGCCGTGGATTGCCTTTTCAAGCCGTTCACCGAGAGCGCGCTGCTAGCCGCCATCGGCTCCGCGCTGCGAGTGGCCTGAGGGAAGGTGTGACGACTCCTGGCCCCCTCGTGTTCGTCGTCGACGACGACGAATCGGTCCGCGAATCGCTCGACCTCCTGATCCGTGCGGCCGGCTGGCGGCCGGAGACGTACGCGTCCGCCGAGGCGTTTCTCGCCAGGCCCCGGGCCCTCGTCCCGAGCTGCCTGGTGCTCGACGTATCGCTTCCGGCACTCGACGGGCTCGACCTCCAACGTCGTCTCGGGGCCGATCGCAGCGACATGCCGATCATCTTCATCACCGGACATGGTGACGTGCCCATGACGGTGCGGGCGATGAAGGCGGGGGCCGCCGAATTCCTCACCAAGCCATTCCGGGACGACGTGCTCCTGGACGCCATCGCGAGCGCCCTCGAACGCAGTCGCGCGTCCCTCGAGCAGCGTTCGGAGGCACAGGTGCTGCGCGACCGCTACGCCACGCTCAGCGCCCGTGAGCGAGAAGTGATGGCCCTTGTGGTCTCGGGGCTCCTGAACAAGCAGACCGCTGGCGAGCTGCACATCAGCGAGATCACGGTGAAGGCCCACCGCGGAAAGGTGATGCGGAAGATGGGCGCCGGCTCGCTGGCCGACCTGGTCAAGATGGCCGAGCGGCTCGGCGTCGATCTGGCGGCGGTGAACGAGGGTCCGGCACCGATACGGTCCTGAGCACCGATACCATTGTGCAATGGACGCAGTCCACGATCACTGTCACTATGGCAGGCATGTTGATCGGTCTGCACGCGAAGAGGAGCCGCGTCTTCGTGTTCGGGAAGGATCGTCACGGTTGACCAAGGAGAAACCGGCTATGGGAAGCAATGGCATCCGCACGATGGCGCTCGCGACTGCACTCCTGGGCGCCCTGAGCGGCAGCGCCCTGTCCGCCCAGGACAAGTACTCCGTGAAGGTGCCGGGTGGCCTCGCGTTTTCCGAGTTCAGGGGGTACGAGGGTTGGCATCTCATCTCGATCAGTCAGAACGGACCCGCGATGGCCGCGATCCTCGGGAATTCCGTCATGATCGCCGCCTACAAGGCCGGCATTCCCGGCAACGGGAAGCCGTTCCCCGACGGCTCCAAGATGGCCAAGATCCACTGGATCCCGACCAAGCTGAAGACCTTCCCCGCCGCCACCGTGCCCGGGGTGCAGCATGACGCGGACTTCATGGTCAAGGACAGCAAACGGTTCGCCGACAGCGGCGGCTGGGGATGGGGCGCGTTCGAGTACGACTCCGCCACCCATACCTTCACGCCCGCCGATACGACCGCCAAGCCCCCGCAGGGGCACGATGCGAAGTGTGGCTTCGCGTGCCACACGATCGTGAAGAACCGGGACTATGTGTTCACGAACTACGCGGGCCGGTGAGATCACGAGCTGAGGCAGTAACGCTCATCGCCGCCCCCACCCGACCAGAAGGAAGGGAGTTTCCCATGCCTGCCACGCTCGAAAAGCCAGCTGGTACCGCCCCGGCGGTCCGGCCGTTCAGCTTTGAGTTCTCCGATACGGAGCTGGAGGAGTTGCGACGGCGCATCAAGGCCATGCGCTGGCCCGAGAAGGAAGCCGTCACGGACGACACCCAGGGCGTCCAGCTCGCCACGATTCAGAAGCTGGCGCGCTACTGGGCGACGGAGCACGACTGGCGCAAGGTCGAGGCAAGGCTCAAGTCCTACCCGCATTTCATCACCGAGATCGACGGGCTCGACATTCATTTCATGCACATTCGTTCGAAGCATGAGAAGGCCCTGCCGCTCATCGTCACCCACGGTTGGCCGGGCTCGATCATCGAGCAGCTCAAGATCATCGAGCCGCTGACCAATCCCACGGCCCACGGCGGGAGCGCTGCTGAGGCGTTTCACCTGGTGATCCCGTCGATGCCGGGCTACGGCTTCTCGGGCAAGCCCACCACGACTGGCTGGGGCCCCGAGCGTATAGCTCGGGCATGGGCGACCTTGATGGAGCGCCTAGGATATCAGCACTACGCCGCGACAGGCGGCGATTGGGGGGCGATCATCGTCGACCAGATGGGGGTGCAGGCCCCGAAGGGGCTGGTCGGCATTCATACGAACATGGCCGGCGCGATTCCGCCCGAAGTCGATGCGGCGGCCTTTGCCGGCGCGGCGCCGCCTCCCGGCCTCGACGAGGAGGAGACGGCGTCCTTCGAACACGTCTCCTTCTTCTACAAGCACGGTCTCGGCTATGCCCAGGAGATGGGGCACCGGCCGCAGACGCTGTATGGGCTCCAGGACTCTCCGGTCGCCCTGGCCGCGTGGATCATCGATCATGACATCTGGACGTACCGACAGATCGCCCGGGTGTTCGACGGCGTCGCCGAGGGCCTGACGCGGGACGATATCTGCGACAACATCACCCTCTACTGGCTGACCGGCACGGGGGTGTCGTCGACTCGCCTGTACTGGGAGAACAAGCTGGTGTTCTTCGCGCCGAAGGGAGTGAAGATTCCGGTCGCGGTGAGCGCGTTCCCGGAGGAGATCTGCCCGTGTCCGCGGAAGTGGGCCGAGAAGGCCTATCCCAAGCTGGTCTACTACAAGCGGCATCCGAAAGGCGCGCACTTCGCCGCCTGGGAGCAGCCGCAGGCGATCGTGGAAGATCTTCGCGCGGGGCTCAAGTCGCTGCGGTAGGTCACGGTGGCTCGAAGAGTGCCTGTGCGGCGCCGACCTGACACGGGGCAGCGGCCCGGTGGGAACACGCAGACCCCTCAACCTGTTCGAGCACGAGCCGCACCCCGGTCGAACAACGAGGGATGCGCCGCCGCCGCGCGCTTCCTCATCTCCGCCACGTCCTGCGTCATGGCCGTGACCAGGGCCTGGTACCGCGGCTCCCGCCGCACCGATGCGAAGAAGGGGTCGAGATTCAGGAACCGGGCGTCCCTCCATCCGGCCCGGTAGCCGCGCTCGAGCCACTCGAGTGCCGCGTCGGTGTGGCCCTCGATGGCGCTGATCGCGGCCAACTCCATCGGAGCGTTGTAGCTCTCCTCGCCGGCATCGAGGTGTTGGTGCGCCGCTGCGGCCGAGGCCCGCCACAGCCCGGCGGCGCGACGGGTGTCCCCCCGGCGGTACAGGGTCAGGGCATGGAGCGACCGGAGTGACTCGGGAAACATCTGCCCGGCGGCCTCGGGATCCTGCCGGGCAAGCGGCTCGATGAGACGCTCGGCATCGGGGGCTGCTGTCACCACAGCCAGCTCGGCCAGGTTCGGGGGGAGCTCGGTATTGTCGGGGTCATCCCGCACCATGCGCCGGGCACGCTCGAGAGCCGCCTGGTTGAGTCCGCGCCTCTGGTCCAGCCAGGCCAGCAGAATCTGGATCCTGGGCTCGGCCGGGAAGCGGCGCTCGGCTGCGAGCAGATATTGGCCGGTGGCCGAGTCGTCGTCGAGGGGCATCAGGCCGAGGGTGACGTGGTAGGGACCATGGCTCTGGGTCGGAGCGAGCTGCTGATTGCGCAGCGACCAGTCGAGCGCTTCATCGTAGCGCCCGAGCGCGACGTAGACATTGGCCAGGTCGGCCATGGCGCCGCCGTGGCTCGGGTTCAGCGCCAGCGCCTTGAGGTAGGCGCGCCGGGCGTCGGACAGCTTGAAGACGACGCTCTCGAGGTCGCCGAGCGCGAACCAGCCGTCGGCCAGCTCGGGGTCGAGCGCCACCGCCTTCCGCGCGGCGATGAACCCGGAGTCGGTGTAGATCCGCTCGCCCGCCACGCTCCGGAACATCTGGTTCCGCGCGAGCTGGGCCCAGGCCTCGGCGAATCCCGAGTCGAGCGCGATGGCCTGCCGCAGCAGCTCGGCGCGGGCCACGTTCCCGCCGCGCTGGGTGGGACTCAGGTCTTGGGCCTTCAGGTAGAGCTGGTAGGCGGCCATGTTCGAGGTCGGGGCGTGGGCCACCCGCTTCGCCTCGGCGGGAGTGAGCCGAGCCTGGAGCGCCGTCGTGACCTTGTGGGCGACGTCGTCCTGCACGGCGAAAAGGTCGGAGAGCTGGCGGTCGTACTGTTCCGACCAGAGCGCCTGGCCGGTGCGCACGCTGGTGAGCTCGACGGCGATGCGGACCCGGTCGCCGGCCAGACGCACGCTCCCGTCCACCACGCTGCCCACGCCCATCTCGCGCGACATCCGCCGCAGTCGGTCGCCCGCCGTGTCGTACGGCGCCGTGGCCGCGCGGCTCAGCACCCGGAGCGCGGCGACGCGGGAGAGCTGGCTGGCGATCTCCTCGGTCATCCCGGCGCTGAAGTACTGCTGCGCGGTGTCGCGCGAGAGGTTGCGGAACGGGAGGACGGCCACGACTCGGAGATTGTCGCTCGGTGCGGCGCCGTCCGCGTAACCTCCGGGTCGGAGGCGGCTCACACCGAATACCGCCAGCGCGATCGCGAGGCCGGCGGCGGGGAGGAGCAGCCACCGCGGCGCGAGCCGGCGTGACCGCTCGGGTTCTGGCCTGGCGGGGCCGGTGAGCGCGGCGACGAAGTCGGCCACCGAGGCGTACCGGTCGGCCGGCGACTTGGACAGCGCGCGGGTGACCGCGTGTTCCACCTCGAGGGGCACGCCTGGGCGAGTCGCGCGCAGGCTCCGGACCGGCTCGGTCATGAGCCGCGCAATCACCGCCTGGGCGGTGGGGCCGATATGGGGCGGCTCGCCGGAGAGCATCTCGTAGGTCACCGCCGCCAGGGCGTACTGGTCGGACCGGGCGTCGATCTCCCGCTCGGCGGCGGCCTGCTCGGGGCTCATGTAGTGCGGGGTGCCGAGGGAGAGGCCGGTCTCCGTGACCCGAGGTCCGCCGGCCTGGGCGACCGCGAGCGCGATGCCGAAATCGGCGATCACGGGCTGGCCCGACTGGAGGAGGATGTTCTCCGGCTTGAGGTCGCGGTGGATCACGCCGCGGGCGTGGGCGTAGGCGAGGGCGTTGCCGAGCAGGGTGACCAGACGAAGCGTCTCGTCAAGCGGGAGCTGGCGCTCGCGCTCGAGCCGGGCGCGGAGCGTCTCGCCTTCCACGTAGGGCATGACGTAATAGAGGAAGCGGCCGTCGGGGGCGGTGGCTTCGCCCGAGTCGAACAGCGGCAGCAGGTTGGGGTGCTGGAGGTTGGCGGTGACACGGATCTCCGCCAGGAACCGCTCGGCGCCGAGGACGGCGGCGAGCTCGGGGCGGAGGACCTTGAGGGCGACCTGGCGGTCGTGCTTGAGGTCGTGGGCGAGGTAGACGGTGGCCATGCCGCCGCGACCGAGTTCGCGCTCGATCGCGTAGCGGTCGGCGAGGGCATCGCGCAGGCCGTCCGGCACGCCCATTGGGGTTTCCCTGGTCCGGGGATAATTTGGCGGAAGTGGGTTCTGGGGACGGGGTCAAGTAAATGCCGCGGGAGCCGGGGCGCCAGCTACGGTGAGCCCGCGGCTCGTGATGTGCGGCCCTTGGACCCGGAACCTTTCTGGAGGCTGACATGACCCGCCGTGCCGACGCCCTTGCCGAGCGTGGCCGAGTCGCGGCGACGGGGCCTGCCGGTGCCGGAGCATGTGCCGGCCGACGTCCCGGTGGACTCGGCCTCCGCCGCCGGGCAACGCAGCGCGCGGCCGGTCCTGTTCCGGGTCCGCCTCGCCGGGCCATGGCGCGCGCCGGCGTCGACGCTCGAGCCGGCGCGGTATCTGGGCGCGACCGACTCCCTCGGCACCATCGCGCCGGGCAAACTCGCGGACCTCGTGCTGCTGGACGCCGACCCGCTGGTGGACATCCGCCACACGACTCGCATCCACGCGGTGGTCGCCGACGGCCGGTTCTACTACCGCAGGGAGACCGCCACGAGAAGAGGCCAGGTGGACGGTGCCGTGGAGCGTGCGATGCGGTGAGCCATGGATGCCTCCTGGTGAGCGAGCGCCATACCATCACCAGGCAATTTCCATGGGGGGCGTGACTCGGACAAAACCTGAGCATGCCTCGAGCGCTGCGAGGCAAGGCGCCACTCGGCGTTCCAGTTACCCGGGGCATGTCAGGTCTGGGGGCTGGTTCCACGCATATGAAAGGATAGGAGCCCAAGAACCACCAATAGCCCGCACCGACTCTGTACCCGAAACCTTTACTGGAGGCTGACATGACCCGCCGTTCCGACGCCCTTGCCGAGACCCTGCTCCAGGGAGCCACCGCCCTGGCCGAGCTGGCCGCCACCCTCACGGACGCCGAGTGGCAGACCCGGGTGCCGCGGGACGGCCGGACGGTGGGCGTGATCGTGCATCACGTCGCGACGATGTACCCGCTCGAGATCGAGCTGGCCCAGACCGTGGCCGGCGGGAACGCCATTACGGGTGTGACCTGGCAGGCGGTCCACGAGATCAACGCCACCCATGCCCGCGAGCATGCCGGCACCACCCGCGAGGAGGCGATCGCGCTGCTCCGCAAGAACAGCACGCTGGCGGCCGACGCGCTCCGCGCCTTCACCGATGAGCAGCTCGACCGCTCGGCCCCCATTTCGCTCTACTTCGATACGCCGCTCACCGCGCAGTTCTTCCTGGAAGACCACGCCGTGCGGCACAGCTGGCACCACACCGCGCGGATCCGCCAGGCGCTGGCGCAGGGGGTGCCTGCGGCGGTGTGACCGAGGCCGCCCCACGCGAAACCGCCGCCAGAGCGCATGACCTCTGGCGGCCGTTCGTTTGGAAGAGGCGGGACGACAGACCCAGGATCGGGAAGGTCAGTTGTTGTCGTCGTCGCCGTCGTGGTGGTGGCCGTGGCGATTCTCATGGACGTCGTCCTCGGCCGGCAGATAATACCTGCCCTCACGCTGGTAGACGATCACGGCACGAAACCCCGTGGGCTCGAGCTGCCGGCTGTAGTAGCTGGTGCCGTCGTAGTACAGGGTGACCTCGCGATAGCCGTGCTGCTTCCACCAGCCGTACGCGTGCCCCCTCGGGACGTGGGTGCGCTCCACCACGACGACCTCGCGCGCTGGGCCCCGCCGCTCGGAGGCCCGAGGCGGGGGTGTCACCACCAGGCGTTCCTGCGTTCTGGAGCTGCAGCCGGTCCCGAACGCCAGTGCCAGGATTCCGCCCGCCAGGATTCCACGCTTCATGTCGGCCCTCGAGTTGATGGATGGGCCGCTGGCGTGCGAAGGCCGTGCCAACGGCTAACCCGTTGCTGGAGCGGCGGTCAGGCGGCGTGGCGCGGGGGAAGCGTGCGGCGGATAACGTGAAGTGCCTGCAGGTTAGGGGCTCGGGATCCCATCACTCCGCCCCCGTCAGCCGAGCCCGCACTTCGGTGACCCAGTTGAGCACCACGGCGAGGCGGCGCGCTTCGGCGCCGGCGGATGCATCGGTGCGTCGCAGCATGATGAACGACCGGCCATCGGGGCGGACGCCAAAACCCTGGTGCCACGGCGTAAAGACGAAGGGCGCCGTGCCGAACAGCGGCTGCCGGCTGGTGACCTGGAAGTCGGTCGTTCCGCCGACCTCGGCGACCATCATGGTGTCGCCGCGGGCCACGTAGAACAGCTCCCGTCCCGTGGGCCCCCACACCGGGTTACTTCCGCCCGCCGGCGAGACCTGCCAGCGGGCGCGGTTCGGATCCGGCACCGGCCGCACGTACACTTCTTCCCGCCCCGACTCGATGGAGACGTAGGCGATCCAGCGACCGTCGGGCGAGACGGCCGGCATGTACTCGTCCGCCTGGCCGGTGGCGACCGGGATCGGGGTGCTGTCGCCCTGGAGCCGCCGGAGGTACACATCGCGGATGCCCGGCACCGTTCCGGTCCGATACCCCAGCCAGTGGCCGTCGCGCGACCAGCTCGCCTCGTCGATCTGCGCCGTGTCGTTAGGGAACAGGCGTACCGGCTTGTCGCTCCCGTCGGCCCGGAGGCGGTACAGGTGGGTGCCGTGCTCCGCGTCGGAGCTGTAGCTCAACGAGCGGCCGTCCGGCAGCCAGGCGGCCCGGTAGTTGACGGCGCCGGTCGTGAAGGTGAGCCGGGTGAGCGGCCCGGCGTCGAGCTGCTTGACCCAGAGGGTCGAGCCGGATCCCTCGGTCGTCGCCACGGCGATGCTGCGCCCGTCGGGCGACGGGTCGGCGCTGATGAAGCGTGAGTGCCAGGCGGGATCGAGCACCCGGCTCCGCCCGCTCTTGTCCACCTCCACCACGGTCGCGACGCCGGCGAAGGGGTTGGTGGGCAGGTAGACCAGGGTCCCGTCGTCGGCCAAGGCCAGCTCGGCATTGACGCCGATCTCCACCTGGACGCCGCTCAAGAGCGACGCGGGCCGGCGGGTGAGCCGGCGATGCCGGACATCGAACGGCGCGCCCACCACCGTGCCGTCGGTCCGGACCGCGATCAGGAGCCCGTCGGGGAGCAGCGTCGCGCGGGTGGCGCCCGCGAGGAGGGTGTCTTCCTTGTGGGTCTTGAGATCGATCGCGACGATGGCGGGCCCCGCGCAGGTGTTGCCGCAGCGGGTGAGCACCAGCAGGCGGTTGTCGAGCAGCGCGGCAGGGTACCCCTGTCCGCCCGTGGCCGGCGGCGGGACGAGCACCGTCGGGTTGCCGCCGTCCTGGTCCACCACCGACACGTTGTAGTCCGCCCCGGAATAGACGATGCGGCCGTCGGGAAGCCAGAGCCCGCTGGGCAGCGAGAGCTGGGCCCGGTCGGCCAGGAGCACCGGCGCTCCGCCGGTCACCTGCACCTTGTACATCTTGGCCCCGGCGAAGTAGCCGATCCACTGGCCGTCGGGGGAGAAGAAGGGGCCGTCGCCGCCCTCGGTGCCGGCCAGGGTCCGGGGCTCGAGGTCGGCCCGGTCGCGCACCGCCAGGCGGGTGACGTTCTCGCCGGCCCGGGTGACGAAGGCCATGCGCGCGCCGTCGCGGCTGATGGCCAGCGAGGTGCCGTAGAAGCCGGTGAAGTTGACCCGCAGATCGGGGATGTCGAGCGTGAAGCGCGCCACCGGCTGGGCGTGACGCTGGGCGAGGCGGAGCGCCATCAGGCCCGCCGCGACGGTGGTGACCGCGGCGACCGCCGCGAGGGCCGGCACAATCCAGCGGCGGGCCCGCGGCACCGGGGCCGCGGCGCGGCGGACGGCCGTGGGACGCGTGCCTTTGCCCTGGAGCGCCGCCGCGAACTCGGCGGCGCTGGCGAAGCGGTCGGCCGGCAGCTTCTCGAGCGCGGTGAGCACCGCGTCCTCCACCGCGTCGGGCACCCGCTCGCGCTGGTGCTGGAGCGAGGCCGGCTTGTCGGTCATCACCTTGGCCACGATCGCCTGGGCGGTGCTGCCGGTGAACGGCGGGTCGCCGATCAGCATCTCGTAGGTCATCGCGCCCAGGGCGTAGACGTCGCTGCGCGGGGTGATGGCGCGCTCACCCATCGCCTGCTCGGGGCTCATGTAGTGCGGCGTGCCGAGCGACATCCCGGTCTCGGTCATGCGCGAGCCGCCGGCGCTCGAGACGGCGAGCGCGATCCCGAAGTCGGCCACCAGCGCCGACCCGTCGTGGAGCATGACGTTCTCGGGCTTGATGTCGCGGTGGATGACGCCGTGGCGGTGGGCGTAGTCGAGCGCGGAGGCGACCTCGGACGCGATCCGCATTGCCTCAGGGATGGGCAGCTGCTTCTCGCGGACCAGCCGATCGCGGAGCGACTCCCCCTCGACGAACGGCATCACGTAGTACGCCGTGCCGCTCGCCTCGCCGCTGTCGATCAGGCCGAGGATGTGGGGATGCTGCAGGGTGGCGATGGTCTGGATCTCGCGCAGGAACCGATCGGCGCCGATGACGGCGGCCAGCTCGGGCCGCAGCACCTTGATGGCGACCTTGCGGCCGTGCTTGAGATCGTGGGCGAGGTAGACTGTCGCCATGCCGCCCTGGCCGAGCTCGCGCTCGATGCGGTAGCGGTCGGCGACCAGCGATTGCAGTCGGTGAACGGCGTCGGTCTCCATTCAGCGCCCGCTCAAAGAGACCGACAATTTCGCGCAGGGCGTCAGTGTCTGTCTATCCGGTGATGGGGTCGAGGATAACTAAATGGGGGTCGGGGCGCGGCGCCAGATAGTTTCGGATCGGAGGCCGGTTTCCCGGTGCGAGCGGGCTGCTGGGGCCGGGGGAGGCTAGGGGTTGGCGGGGCTTGGCCAGCCTCCCCCGGTCCATGTTAGCGCGGGCGGCTGCGACTCCGGTGTCTACCAATTTCTCTAGCTCACCACCAGGTTTAGCAACCGATTCGCCACATACACCACCTTCCGAACCTCCTTGCCCTCCGTAAACCTCCGCACCGCCGCATCCCGCCCCGCCGCCTTCACCACCACCCCCTGCTCCGCCCCGCGCGGCACCGTCACCTTCGACCGCGTCTTCCCATTCACCTGCACCACCACCTCGACGCTGTCCTCGACCGTCAGCGCCTCGTTCCACTCCGGCCAGCCCGCGTCGAACACCGACGTGCCATGCCCGAGCCGCTCCCAGCTCTCTTCCGCAAAATGTGGCGCGAAGGGCGCCAGCATCACAATCAGGCCTTCCACTAGGGTCCGCTGGGTGCAGCTGTCCTGCCGGAGCGCGTTCACCAGCTCCATCAGCGCCGCGATGCTGGTGTTGTAGCGCAGGTCCTCCATCCCCTCCGTGACCTTCTTGATGGTCTGGTGGTACTTCACCAGCGTCTCGTGACGCACCTCGTCGTCCGCGTGGGTCTTGCACGCGTCGCCCACCAGCGCCCAGACCTTGTCCAGGAACCGGCGCGGGCCGCTGATGCCGGCGTCCTGAAAGTCGCCGCCCTCCTGGAACGGGCCCAGGAACATCAGGTACATCCGGAAGGTGTCGGCCCCCCAGCGGGCGATGTACTCGTCCGGGATAACGACGTTGCCGCGCGACTTGGACATCTTGGCGCCGTCCTTCACGATCAGGCCGTGGGCGCGGAACTTCTTGTACGGCTCGTCGAAGTCCAGATGGCCCAGCTCGTTCAGCACCATCGTGATGAAGCGGGCGTAGAGCAGATGTAAGACCGCGTGCTCGTTGCCGCCGATGTAGGTGGTGACCGGGAGCCACTTCTTCGTCAGCGCCTGGTCGAACGGGCGGTCGTCGAAGTCGGTGCTCGGGTAGCGCAGGTGGTACCACGCCGAGTCGAGGAACGTGTCGCTCACGTCGGTCTCGCGGCGGGCGCGCTTGCCGCACACCGGGCACGGGACGTGGTACCAGCGCTCGTGCCGCGCGAGCGGGGAGACGCCGGTGTCGTCGGGACGGAAGTCCTCGATGATCGGGAGCTCGACCGGCAGGTCCTTTTCCGGGACCGGGACGGCGCCGTGCTGGTCGCAGTAGATGATGGGGATCGGCGGGCCCCAGTAGCGCTGGCGGGAGATGCACCAGTCGTGGAGACGGTAGTTGACGACGCCTTTGCCGGCGCCTTGCGACTCGAGCCAGGCGGTGATGGCGCGCTGGGCGGCGGGGACGGTCAAACCGTTGAAACGTCCCGAGTTGACGAGAACGCCTTGATCGTTGTCGACGTAGGGGGCGTCCATGGGGAGGTCGGGGTCGGCGGGCAAGATCTCTCGCTCCGCTCGGGATGACAGTCCCGGGGATGACGGACTCTCGGCGACCACGCGGACGATCGGCAAACCGAACTTCTTGGCGAACTCGAAGTCCCGCTCGTCATGGCCAGGCACCGCCATGATGGCGCCGGTGCCGTATTCCATTAATACGTAGTCGGCGATCCAGACCGGGATCTGCTTGCCCGTGGCCGGGTTGGTGGCGTAGCCGCCGGTGAAGACGCCGGTCTTGTCGCGCTCGCCCACCTTGCGGGAGACCAGGTCCTGCGAGGCGGCGGCCTTGCGGTAGGCGTCCACCGCCGCGCGTTGCTCGCCCGTCACCAGGTAGTCCACCAGCGGGTGCTCGGGGGCCAGGACCATGAAGGTCGCGCCGAAGATGGTGTCGGCGCGGGTGGTGAAGACCCGGATGGCGTCGCCCGCGTCGCCGTCGGCCTGCGCCTCGCCGGGAAGCGGGAAATCGATCTGCGCGCCCTCCGAGCGGCCCACCCAGTTGCGCTGCGTCGTCGAAGTCGACTCGGACCAGTCCATCTTGGCCTTGTCGTCCAGATCGTTCAGCAGCCGGTCGGCGTACTCGGTGATCCGGAAGAACCACTGCTCCAGCGTCCGCTGCTCCACCAGCGTGTCGCAGCGCTCGCAGTGGCCGTTGATCACCTGCTCGTTGGCCAGGACGGTCTTGTCCTTGGGACACCAGTTGACGGCGGCCGCCTTCTTGTACGCCTTCCCCGCCTTGAAGAGCTGCAGGAAAATCCATTGGGTCCACTTGTAGTACTTGGGATCCGTGGTGCTCAGCTCGTGGCGCCAATCGAACATCCCGCCGATCCGCCGGAGCTGGCGGCGGAAGTTCGCGATGTTCCGGGGGATCAGCTCGCCGGGGTTGATCCCGACCCTGATCGCGTAGTTCTCGCTGTGGATGCCGAAGGCGTCGAACCCGATCGGCTCGAAGACGTCGTACCCCTGCAGCCGCTTGAACCGGCCGTAGACGTCGCTGCCGGTGAAGGCGAACATGTTCCCCACGTGCAGCCCCTCGGCCGACGGATAGGGGAACATCATGAGGTTGTAGAACGGCCGCTTCGCGCCCTCGAGGTCGGGCTCGTTGGTGTGCCGCTCGGCCCAGCGGGCTTGCCACTTGGCCTCGACGGTCTGAGGGTCGTAGGCGTTACCCGCCGACCCGGGCGTGGCGGCGGAGTCGGTGGTTGACGCGGTCGTCTTGGTGTCGGTCTTCGCCATCAGGCAGCCTCGAGCGGGTTTGCGAGCGAGTGCTAAATCTATTCGGGCCGTGGGGTTACTGCTACCGCAGCGGCGCGGGTTCCGGGTCCGCGGCTCCGGCCGGGAGCGGAGGCTTCCGTAGCGCTCGGCCGAGTCCTACTATTGAAGCGGTTGCCCACTCCCTCTAACCCCGCGACGATGACCGATCTCCATACGCAACTCCAGGCAGGGCTGGCCGGGAGTTACACGCTCGAGCGCGAGCTCGGGCGCGGCGGAATGGCGACGGTCTTCCTGGCGCAGGATCTCAAGCACGACCGCCCGGTCGCGCTCAAGGTGCTCCATCCCGAGCTGGCCCAGTCGCTCGGGCCCGAGCGTTTCCTTAGAGAGATCAAGCTCGCCGCCCGGCTGCAGCATCCCCACATCCTGACGGTCCTCGACTCCGGGGAGACCGGCGGGCGGCTCTGGTTCACCATGCCGTTCGTGGAAGGCGAGAGCCTGCGCGACCGGCTCCGGCGCGAGCGCCAGCTTCCGGTCGAGGACGCGCTCCGGATCGCCCGCGAGGCAGCGCAGGCGCTGCAGTACGCCCACAGCCACGGGGTGATCCACCGGGACGTCAAGCCGGAGAACATCCTGCTGCTGTCCGACGATGGCAACACGCTGGTGGCCGACTTCGGGATCGCCCGCGGCCTGGGGAGCGGGAGTGACGAAAAGCTCACCGAGACCGGGCTCGTCGTCGGAACACCGGCCTACATGAGCCCGGAGCAGGCCGCGGGCGATCGCGGGCTCGACGCACGCACCGACGTCTACAGCCTGGCCGCGGTGCTGTACGAGATGCTCGCGGGCCAGCCGCCGTTCAGCGGCGCGACCACGCAGGCGATGCTGGTACGGCGCCTCACCGAGCCGGCGCCGAGCGTGCGCTCCACCCGGCCCAACGTGCCGGATGGGGCGGATCAGGCGATCCGGAAGGCGCTGTCGCCGGTGGCGGCCGACCGGTTCGGGACCATGCTGCAGTTCGGCCAGGCGCTCCAGGCCGCCGCGGTCCAGGCCGCCGCGGCCCAGGCCGCCGCGGCGCCCACGTCGTCGGCCCCGCCGACCGTCGTCACCACGCCCACCTCCGCCACGGCGCAGGCATCGACCGAGCAGCGGGTCGAGAGCCCGGTCCAGCGCCGCAAGATGCCCGTCGCGGCGACGGCGCTCCTGATGGGCATCCTCATCGGGCTCGGCGTGCTGTTCGCCTGGCGGCGGGCGGCCGGGCCCTCGGCCGGCACGAACGGGCCGATGCGGCTGGCGGTGCTCCCGTTCGAGAACCTGGGCGACTCGGCCGATGCCTACTTCGCCAGCGGCGTGGCGGACGCCGTGCGCGGCAAGCTCACGGCGTTGCCACAACTCCAGGTGATCGCGCGCGGGAGCTCGGTGCAGTACGCCGGCTCGAGCAAGCTCCCGCGGCAGATCGCCACGGAGTTGGGGGTGCAGTACCTGCTGACCGGCACGGTGCGCTGGGCCAAGAGCGCCGACGGGACCAGCCGGGTGCAGGTGAGCCCCGAGCTGGTGCAGGTGAGCGGCGACGGCGCGGCCGCGAGCAAGTGGCAGCAGTCGTTTGAAGCGCCGCTCAGCGACGTGTTCAAGGTGCAGGCGGACATCGCGGGGCAGGTGGCGCAGGCGATGCGGGTGGCGCTACCGGGCGCGGCCCAGGAGCGGCTCGCCGCGGCGCCGACGCGGGACCCGGCCGCGTACGACGCGTTTCTCCGTGCCCGCGCGGCCACCGGCGGCGGCGCCAGCAACAGCCCGCCCGAGCTCCGCCGGTCGATCGCGCAGTACGAGGAGGCGGTGCGGCTCGACTCCACGTTCGCGGATGCTTGGGCGGAGCTGGCCGTCAACCTGGTTCTGCTTTATGCCAACAGCTCGCCCAGCCAAGAAGTGGCGCAGAAGGCGCTCGCGGCGGCAAAGCGGTCAATCGCGGTCGATCCGAGCGGCGCGGTGGGCCATATAGCGCTGGGCCGCTACTACCTGGTCGTGGACGGCGACGCCGCCCGCGCGGCGACCGAGCTCGAGACGGCGCTGAAAGCCGCGCCCGGCGATGCCACGGCGCTCGCGGTGCTGGGCACGGTCAATCGGTCGCTGGGCCGGTACGAGAAGGCGCTCGGGTACGCACGCTCGGCGTACGCGCTCGACCCGCGGTCGTCCAGCCGGGCCGGCCAGGTTGCCTGGACCCTGCTCTGGATGCGCCGGCCGGCCGAAGCGCAGCCGATCGCGGAGCGCGCCCGGGCGCTGACGCCGACGAGCCTCTCGCTCACCGAGCGGCTGGCGATGGTCTCGCTCAGCGAAGGGGATGTCGCGGGCGCACGCCGGATCGTGGCCGGCGCGACGGAGGTGTCCCGTGCCGATCTGGCCGAGTACATGTCGAACTACTGGGACCTCGGGTGGGTGCTCGACGACTCGACCCAGGGGCTGGTGCTGTCTCTGGGGCCGGAAGCGTTCGATGACGATCCTGCGGCGATGGGCATCGTGCGCGCGCAGATCTACGGCTGGCGCGGCGACCACGCCGCGAGCCGCGCCTGGGGCGACTCCGCGCAGCGGTATTTCACCCAGCACCTCCGCGAGACGCCAAACGATGCGCAGCGGCATGTCATTCGGGGTCTCGCGCTGGCTTATGCCGGCAGGCGCGACGAGGCGGTCGCCGAGGGCCAGCGCGGGGTGGCCCTGCTCCCGATCGAGAAGGACGCGGAAACCGGCCCATACTTCGTGCACCAGCTCGCACGGATCTACCTGCACACCGGGCAGCCGGAGAAAGCGCTCGATCAGCTCGAGAAGGTGATGTCGGTCCCCTACTATCTCTCACCCGCCTGGCTTCGGATCGATCCCGAGTTCGCGCCGCTTCGCGGGAACCCACGGTTCGAGCGGCTGGCGCGAGGGACCACCTGACGACCGACCTCCGCTCCGCGCTCCAGTCCCCGCCCCGCCCGCTCGGGTCGCTCGTCGCGAGATTCTTTCTACACGTGGTGTTCCTGTTGGTCGCCCTCGGCTGCCTCGCGGGCTACGAGCACTTCAAGGTGGACGGACGCAGTCAGGCTGCCATTGCCTGCCTGGTGGCGGCCGCGCTGTTCGGTTTCGCGCCGGTGCGCGACCTGATCGGCATGGTGTTCAAGGTCGAGGGCACGGCGCTGCATCTGGTGCACGCCGTTGGCGCCCTCGCGCTCGCCGTCCTGCCGCTCGCCGGCGCCGTGAACGGGACCCCGCTGCTCACCCACACTGCGATGGCGCCCTTCGCCATCATGGGCGCCGCGCAGGCGCTGATGCACAAGCCGCGGAACCCGGGACAGGCCGCCGCCATGCAGCGCTTCGCCGCGAGCCTGCCGGAGGTGGCGCGGCTCGCGGGTCCGGGCGCGCTCTCGTCCCCCGCGAATGCCAGCCGGGCGGTCGCCGCCGTCTCCGACATCCTCACCAAGGCTCAGGCGCTGGGACAGACCGAGCTCGCGTCCGATCCGCGCTTCCAGAGCGCGCTCAGCCAGGTGTCGACGCGCTTCGGCGCCGGACTCGGCCTGGACGCGGTGGATCTGGTGCTAGGCAAGCTGGCCGCCAACCCTGCCACCGCGAGCGCGGTTCCCGCGCTGCGGCAGCGCCTGGCGTTGGCACGGCGGACCATTGCAGCGGCCGGCGAGGCGAGGCGGCATTCGTGACACCCGGGATGTGCAGGCACTGCGGGAGTGGCGCGAGCTCAGTGGTGGGGCCGGTGCCTCTGTCCTCGCTCAGCAACTCTGCTGCGTGACGAGTGCCATGGCGATACCCGCCCCGAACAGGGCCGAGAGTACACCGACCGCCGTCCCGGCGAGAATGCCCCTCGTGCCATGGGCCGCGCGGAGTGTCAGAGGGATATAGACGAGGAGAAGGAGGAATTGAGCCAGGACAAGGATACTCCCGGGTGTTTCGAGGTCGTTGTGGACCAGGAGAGACTTCAATGGCGTAAACACCGCGGCCGCGGACGTCACCAGCAGAGCCACAAAGTTGCTGGCCACGTATGCCATGGCCAGGACCTGCATCATCGCCCGCACCGTCACACCGAGCGGTGCCGTGCCCCGGAACAGCCGTACGAAGAAATGGGTGCAGACGCTGATGAACAACCAGGCGAGAACCACGACCAGCGCGACGGTGAATCGATCCTTGAGTGGTGGACGATCTGGAATGATCGCGCCGATGGTCGCTCCGAGCACCGCACTGACAAGCAGGACGGCGTAGAAATCCTTGTTCCCGCCAGCGCCAGCCGGACCGCCGTCGTCGCGCCACTCGAGGGCACGCTGACCGATGTACGTGGGGCTTGCCAAGGCGGAGGTGAACCACTGGGCATATCCCGCGATCTCGGTTCGCGCGACCTCGAAAGCATCCTTCAGCTCGAAGCCCACAGCGTCTCCTGCGGTGCCACAGTCGTTGCTCAAGGGGGGTGAAGACGTAAGTATAGCCGCATCGCCGAGTTACCGCCAACCAGCGGACTAGGGGCCGCTCGCTTCGGCACCATCGGCCAGCCTAATCGGCGCCGCATTGATGACCAACCTGAAGGACCGCCGGAAAGATGACTATCGGCGGCTGGTGCGTGAGTGGTTCGATTGGAATGCGACGATGCTGCCGGAGATCGAGGAGAGCTTCACCCACGGGTTCGGCGGCCGGGACCTGGCCGATCACTACGGCGCGAAGACACCCGGCCACGAGCCTGACATTCCGACTCGGCCGGACGATTAGGCCGCCATAGTGCGCTACATCCCTCCCTGGATCCTCGAACCGCAGCACAGCTCGGGCTTCCGAAGACGCCGGGCCGCCCTTGCAGGACCCATCGCTTCTTGACCAACCGGTACAGCGGCGGCATAGTGTCAAGGGTGGCATGACCTCCTCCCCTTCTTCCACACACGAGATAACCGCGCTCCTCCAGGCTTGGGGGAAGGGCGACCGTTCGGCGCTGGAGGCCCTGCTTCCCGCCGTCTACAATGAGCTCCACCGCCAGGCGGAGAGCTACATGCGCCGTCAACCCCCAGGCCATACGCTGCAGGCGACCGCGCTGGTGCACGAGGCTTACCTGCGGCTGGTGGGTCGGACCAAGATCGAGTGGCAGAGCCGGGCGCACTTCTT